>DBRM01000072.1 GCA_002305965.1 Syntrophomonas sp. UBA1368 | reverse complement strand
TGCTGATGCTGATGCGGAAACGATCATTGCTGCTGTAAAGTCCTTTATGGCGGAATTGGAAAGAGGTTTGGATAAACTGCTGCCGGGAGAATTAAAATCGGAAAACGGGCTGCAGCAATTCGTGGATCACTTAATGGAAATTTTCGGACCTCATAAAATGTTTACTGTACATGCCGATTTATTGCGTGAAATGCTGATCCGTTTCCCACCCGTCAATCTGATGATACCGCTGGGATTTTATAAACCAGCCCAATTGGTGGAGGCCATGGATACTTACGATGCCGTGAGCATTGCTGGTCTGGTAGAAAGCATGAGCTACAATGACCGCGATTTGAACTGGCTTATGGAGAACCTGAAACCGGAAAGCTTTACATGGGTAGATATCAAAGCGTTGCTTCTTACTGATAAACGTTTTCCCACCTCTTTGCCAGCAGGGAAAATTACAAGTTTAAATCTCTTAACTGGCCGTATCATGATCAAGCCTATGCAAGAAGGGCAGGGGGGTGATTATCCCAAATTAAGATATTTCACCAATTTGATCCGCCGCCTGGCTGTGGCGGAACACTATTCCCAGCTATTTACCTATAATGCGATGGAACGAAAGAATCTGGGGCAGAAGGTTAAAAATTCATTCTCCGGCGGTCGCAAGGGGGATTTATTTTCTGCTCACAATATTTTTGAAAACTATCATCATCGCCTGTTGGTGGAAAAAATATATGAGATTGCAGGCATGCAGGAGGAAGCAGGGCGTCATGATCTGGCCAGACTTCTGCAATTAATGGCTGATGGTTATGGTTTGGGACAGATGCTGGAAAATGAAGTGTTTCTTACTTGTACAGCCTGGAGTTGGGCCAGCTATAGTTTCAAGGGAGGGACGAATATTCCTACCCCGCTGACCACAACAGTAGAAAGCCGCTGGTTCAATCATGATTTTCTGGAGATGCTTTACGAAGAGCTGGGATATGATCGGCAAGAGATCTTACAAATCGTTTTTCGTCTGATCCAGACCGGAAAAACCAATCATAATTTATTGGACACACTGCTGCCCACCAGTCCAAAAGATGTAACAGTGGTTGTCCAGGAAACCACCAGTGAACCCAGCTGTCATTTACGCCGCTATAAGAATAATCCGCTCCTGGAACCGATAGCAGGGAGCAAATGGGAATCGAAATATGTCTTAAATCCCGGTGCCCTTCGTATAGAAGAAAAAGTATATTTATTCTACCGGGCGGTGGGGGAAGATGATATTTCCTGTATCGGACTGGCGATCACGGATGGATATAAGGTTATTAAACGTCTTCCGGAGCCCATTTTCTCTCCCCAGATTCCGGAAGAAAAAATGGGCTGCGAAGATCCACGTTTGGTTATGATCGGAGAAAGAGTGGTTATGCTTTATACGGCTTATGACGGGAACATAGCCCAAATTGCAGCAGCCTCCATCAGCGTCGCTGACTTGAGAAACGGCAACTATACCAATTGGCGAAGAGAAGGCCTTGCTTTTAAAAACATCTGGGATAAAGATGCAATTATTTTCCCGGAAAAGATAGACGGCAAGTATGTTATCTACCATCGTATTGAACCCAGNNATATGGATTACTTATATGAAGGAAATCAAATTTCCGCTGACCGAGAATCACGCGATCATCGTGGGACCCCGGCCAGGGCGAATGTGGGATTCTTTGAAAATAGGAGCGGGTGCACAGCCTTTAAAGACCAGGTATGGCTGGCTGTTGATCTATCATGGGGTGGATTACAACTATGTTTACCGTTTGGGTGTATTGTTAGTTGATTTAAATAATCCCCAAAAAATCATCTATCGCTCCCCCAATCCGGTGTTGGAACCGGAAGAAGATTATGAGGTTGGTGCCAGTGGAGCCTGGGTGCCAAATGTAGTCTTTACCTGCGGCGCAGTCGCTGATACTGATAAGGAAATATTGGATGACGAAGATGAAATACTGGTTTACTATGGTGCTGCCGACACCAGCATTGGCCTGGCTACAGCAAGGCTTAAAGACTTGATCCCGGAATCTTTCCGCCGATAGAATTTGACATGAATCTCAGTGATTATAGTTATGAGAAAACTAAGAAGTTTTTTCTGTTTTGATTTGCTGGTTTTCACGAATGACGGACTCGGCAAGTAAAAGTGACAACACGGCTTCTGCACCTTGATTTAGATTCACGCCTTCCTCGGTCAGGGCATCGAAGCAACCACCGGTAACAGGGTCATACATAGACATGGAATTGATATTTTCCCCCTGATACCAAAGATAGCCTTTTTGCGCCATATCCAGATATTCCTGTCTGCCGATGGCCTGATAACCTTCATTAAGGGCAAAAACCACCGAAGCTGCATCTACCGGTTGTTGATCAAACAAAGGAATGCTGCCCCCTCTTTGATACCAGCCTTTATTGCCAACAATATTCAAATAGCCCTGCCGAAATAAAATGCTGCTTAAAAAATCAAGGGAATCACGGCCTATTTTCAAAGCTTTTTTATTGCCATTATAATTATAAACGGCCAGCATAGCCTGAGGCAAAATACCATTGCAGTAAGTAAGATGATTTTCAAACCAATACCAGTCAGGACTATGCCAGGTGTCATATAATGCTTGCAGATTACTGCAAAGCCGCTCGATAATCATATTCTGCCAGTTGTTTCTGCCCCGGTCGTTGATTCTGCATAAGCCCACCAGTGCATAAGCAATAGAGCGGGGGGCAGTAAATTGCAGGGTCCTGGCTGCATTATTCTTCAGCATTTGCAAACACAGCTCACGCACAGGAATAAAATCACTTTCAAGTCCCAATGCACAAGCGATTATTGCGCGGCCAACACTGTCCTCAGAATCAAAGGATGATAAATATTTTTCATTACCATAAAAATTGGACCAGCTGCCGTCCTTCTGCTGTGCCTGAAACAGGAAGCGGGTATAGTTTAATACCTCGTTATCAGGAAAATCATTTAATAAAGCGACTATTAGAGCCCGCGCATTATCATCCAGGGTATAGCCGCTCTGTTTATCAGGAGTGCGTAACCGGGAAAACTGCAGCATCCCGTTCAGATCAGTCATTTGCCTTAAATGTCTAAAGTCTTGCATAATGAAGGGGAGATTCCTCCTGTTCTGCTTGTTCCAATGCGGAGAATAAGCTGCAATACTGCCGGCCAATATTGGGCCAGCTCCAGGTCCGTCCCAGCTGATAGGCATTTTCCTCCAGACTCTTTTTTAAGGAGGGATTGGCGATGATTTTTCCCAGAAGTTTTGCAATTTGCTCCGGATTATTTTCCAGGGCTAAAAGCCCTCGGCCATTGCCTAGTATTTCCAATGCATAGGCATAAGCGGTGGAAACAATGGCTTTGCCGGCGCCTGCTGCAAAAGCCAGGGTGCCGCTGACAGCCTGATCTCTATTGGGATACGGACTGAGATAGATGTCAGTGAGGTTTAAATAATCATTCAGCTCATCGTCATCAAGAAATTTATTTACAAAACGAACATGGGATTGCAACCCCAATTCATTAACCAGATTCTGCAGCATTTGGCGATATGATTCACCTTCACGGGCTTTCAGCACCGGATGCGTCTGACCAAGAATCAAATAGAGAATATCAGGATAAGTTTTTACCAACGGAACCAATGCTTTGATTCCCATTTCCAGCCCTTTACCCGGACCAAGCAAGCCAAATGTGCTGATGATCGTCTTTCCCTGCAGACCATATTTTTCTTTGAGTTCAGCTGGTTCATTTCGTGTGAATTCAGGAACACCATGGCTGATCACATGGATAAGACTTGATGGAATGCTATACATATCGCTTAACAAACGTGCCGAACGCTTCGTCATACATACCACTGCGGCTGCGTTTGAGCAGAGACGATGCAGGATCGACTGTGGATGCCTTTTTGGGGAAGGCAAAACAGTGTGGGTAATAACTATATAAGGCTTGTTCAGCTTTTTTGCCAATCCTAAGATATATTCGCCGTCAGGACCGCCAAAAATACCATATTCATGCTGAATAATAACCATATTGGCCTGCGATTGCTTGTTAATATACTGAGCAGCATGATAGTAATCCGATTTTTCCTCCTGCCGGATAGTAAATTTCACCTCAGAGCCATATTGGTAAGGGATGCTGCTGTCTGATATACTTATAACTTCAACCCTTTGACCGCACAATTCCAGACCGTTGCGCAGATCCTGGGAAAAAGTAGCTATGCCGCATTGTTTGGGCGGGTATGTACCCAGGTTGATAATGGTCAATTCTTTTAGTCACTCCTTTAAATATCAAAAGTTCTCTAAATATTATTGTTGTACAATTAGCAGGGCATTTATACATGCTTTACTAAAACGGCAATTTTACGCCAGCAGCATGTAATACGGCAAACAATTCATCTTTGATGCTCTCCAGGGCCTCAGGTGAATCACCTTCACATCGGACGATCAATTCCGGACCCGTGTTGGATGCCCTGACTAATCCCCAGCCATGAGGGAAAAGGACCCGTACACCATCAATATCGATAACAGGATATTTATTATGAAAATGCTCAAGTATTTCCGCAACGATGCTGAATTTATACTCATCACTGCTGATTACCCTTATTTCAGGAGTGGAATAGTACTTGTTTATATCTGCCAGATGTTCAGTAATGGTAAGTTTGCTGCGGGAAAGCAATTGCAGCAGGCGGGCAGCAGCATAAATGGCATCNNGTCTTTTTCATTTTATCTTTAATAAGGGAATGACCGGTTTTATAGAAAACCGGTTTCCCGCCTAATTTTCTGATTTCATCTGCCAGACTCTGGGAACACTTGACTTCTACAATGCATTCGGTCCCCGGATATCTGGGCAGAATTTCACGCCAGAACAGGATCATCAATAAATCACCCCAGATCATGTTTCCCTGGCGGTCAACAACGCCAAGGCGATCACCATCTCCATCGAAGCCGATACCCAAATCAGCAGAAGTTTCCTGTACTTTTGCTACCAAATGCAGCATATTATCAGGATTCACCGGATCGGGATGATGATTGGGGAAACAGGGATCTGATTCACAAAAGAGCTCGATCACTTCACAGCCTAAAGAACGAATTATTTCAGGGGCAAAACCTGATGCAGTACCATTGCCGCAATCGATCACGACTTTGGGGGGATAAGGACCCAGTGTAATTTTTCCTCTTATCATCTGCGCATAAGGGCCGCTGATGTTTTCTTTTATTATGGTTCCGCCGGGGATATTTCCCGGATAAAGTTTTTGTTCCATGATATGGCGTATTTCCTGAATTTCTTCTCCATAAATAGTCGATTCGCCCAAAAGAAGTTTGCAGCCATTGTATTCAGCCGGGTTGTGGCTTGCTGTGATCATGATCCCAGCTTTAATATCCAGATGATGTGCAGCAAAATAAAACATGGGAGTGATTACCAGGCCCAGATCCACTACCTGACATCCGGATTCCTCCAAAGCATTAGCAATCACATTACGAAAACGCGGAGAAGATAAACGGTTGTCATGGCCAAGCAGGACCTTGGTTTTACCTTTTTTCCGGGCATAAGCTGCAAATGACTTGGCAATTCCGGACATCACCGAGTCATCTATTTCTATATCCACCAAACCTCTGATATCATACTGTCGAAAAATATTACTGATGATATCACCCCCTTTTTATTTATAACAAATCGTCTCTTTGTTCCCTGGTCAGAAACTCCACGATATCTTTTATTTCCTGAGCTTTATTACGGTCCGCAATAAATATGGTCTGATCCGTTTCTACCACTAGTAAATTATCCACACCACAGAGCACCACGGTTTTATTATTCTGTTTTACAATGCAATGCTTGCTGTCTTTAACAACTACATCACCAATGACAATATTTTGCATGGAATCCGCTGGATGGAGTTTGGCTAATGCCTCCCAGCTGCCCAGGTCAGACCAGCCAAAATCCGACGGAACTACTGCCATGCGCCGGGATTTTTCAGCGATGCCATAATCAAGGCTTATGTTAGGCAGTTTTGAATATGCGTCAAGATAGGACGTATAACCACTGGTGATATATTGATAAACTTCAGGCAGATAAGCCGCGAATTCTTCCAAAAAAGTATTGAATTGTCCTATGTATATGCCGGCATTCCACATGTGCCGGCCTGAATTCAGATAAGACTCAGCTGTTTTCAATTCAGGTTTTTCATAAAATGAATGTACCGGATAGACATTATTCATCTCGCCAATTTCCCATTTTGTTTTTTCTATATAGCCAAAACCGGTTTCCGGACGATCCGGGGCGATACCGATGGTGGCAAGATATCCTCGCTTTGCTGCCTGGGCAGCCTGAGAGACTGCAGTACGAAAAGCGTTATTATCAAGGACATGATGATCAGCCGGGAAGATGCCCACCACATCTTCCGGCTTCTGCTCGGCATACTTGGCCAGAACCAAACCTACCGCGGGAGCTGTATTTTTTCCTTCCGGTTCACTGAGAATTTCTATAATATCATGATCCGGACGATTGTCTACAATCTGTTTAATACAAGATGTCAAATCATCACTGGTTATAATGATAACATGGCTGCTGCCGGCATTAAGAAGCCGGTCAATCGTATGATCCAACATCGTCTTGTCATCAAAAAATTTACAAAGCTGCTTGGGAAACTGCCTGCGGCTTTCGGGCCACAAACGAGTTCCACGTCCACCAGCTAAAATAACGGAAATCATAAATACCTCCATAATGCTGACTTGTTATTATATGCTTTTTAGGATTAGCATATGTTACATTTTTTCCTGGTAAAATGATCATGCAAATAAGGATGCCTATATTATGACCAATTTTCGAAAAAATATAAAACCCTTGCGTACTTATCAAGGGGATTATATAGCCATTCGCTTACCATACCACCTTCTTTTAAGGATTTTTTTTCGTGAAGGGGCCTTCCAGGACTGTTGGTTTAGGCCCAAAGTATTGATAATAATTCACTAATATGCGTCCATTATATAATTTGCGCTTTTTATCAGCTTTGCGCCCTAAAAGGTTTTCAAAATTCTGATGGGAAGTCAGGACATAAAAAGACCAGGTGTCCAAATTATTGAATACCTGCCGCATGGCTTTATAAAGCTCGATTACCGATTTTTTCTCAGACAATCTCTCTCCATAAGGAGGATTGGCAATCAAATAACCATATTTATATCGTGATTTTAACTCAGTAATATCTTGACGCTGAAAAGAAAGCAAGTTTTTAAAACCAGCCTGGGCGGCATGATACCTTGCCAGTTCAACAGCAGACTGATCAATGTCAAAACCGAAAATGCCCAGAGGTTGATCATGATCGGCTAAATCAGCTGCTTCCTGACGTGCATTTATCCAGAAGTGTTTATTCAGATCAGGCCAGTGTTGGGATGCAAAATCCCGATGGAGTCCTGGGGCTATGTTCCTCCCNNGGTTTCCAGCGGCTAAGTAATATCATGGCTGCAGCTAAAGTCTCTTTAAGAGGTGCATCGCCGGTTTTTTGCCGGTATCCCCTTTTATGAAGCCCGGCACCGCTGGTATCGATGGACAAGGTCGCCATATCATTTAATAAAGCGATCTGGATCTTGAAACGAGGACCTTTTTCCGGGAACCAGCTGCGCTTGTATTTCATTTTCATCTTTTCTACAACCGCCTTTTTAACAATCGCCTGGCAATCCGAAACACTGAATAGTTTGGATTTTATTGATTTTCCCTCCACCGGGAATTCAGCATCTTCAGGTATCAAATCTTCCCAGGGCAAGGCTTTCGTTTTTTCAAAAAGCTCTTCAAAAGTTGTTGCCGGAAACTGACCAACTTTTATAAACAGACGATCAGCAGTGCGCAGCCAGATATTGCAGCGCGCAATGGCATTGCCATCTCCTGCAAAAGTTACTTTGCCATTTTCGACAGTCAAATCAGCATAACCCAGTTTTTTGAGCTCTACAGCCAATACTGATTCCAGCCCAAAAGCACTGGTAGCGATCAATTCTATATTATTCATCAGCAAATACCTCTTCGTTTGATAAACATTATATTTCTAAATCTATTTATTAATTATATTGCCTGAATAGGGAAAAATAATCTAGCGAATTAATCCCGAGTCAGTGAGGCAAAGTATGGAAATAAATATCAAACCACCAAGCTTAAAAAAATTTACTGAAACCATAAAAATTTTGGACTTGGTCGGAATCGCAGCAGGGGCATTTCTTCTGGCCGTTTCCATCCAGGGGATTATGATTCCGGGTAACCTGTTGACTGGCGGGTTGACCGGGCTGGCTATCGTTTTGGAGTATATCGTAAAAATTGATGTCTGGATTTGGTATGCATTGCTCAACATCCCCCTGTTGATCGCCGGCTATAAATATGTCAGCCGCCGCTTTATCTTCTATAGTATTTTTGGAGCAGCTGTATTAACAATTTTTTTAGCCCTCTTAAAATATATTGATTTTGGCATTGAGGATATATTTTTGTCAGCGGTTTTCGGCGGGGCCTTGTCGGGAGTCGGTTCGGGCCTTATTTTTCGCAGCAAAGGGTCTACCGGAGGGATTGATATCGTAGCCGTAATCATTCGCCGTTTTTGGGGGTTTAATATCGGGCAGACTTTTTTGGTGTTTAATATTTTTGTCTTGTCCAGTTCTTTGCTGGTGTTTAATTTTGAAAAAACTCTTTATGCAGCAGTGTCTATCTACATTGCTTCCAAAGTGATGGATACAGTGGTAACAGGGGTGGAAACGACCCGAACAGCCATGATAATATCGGCGCAGAATAATGATATTGCTCAGGTTATCATCCATAACCTGCATCGGGGCTGCACCTATTTGGCTGCGAAAGGTGCGTATACGGGTGAGGAAAAAGAGATTGTTTTAGTGACGGTGGCAAAAACACAATTACCAACTCTAAAAGAGATCGTATTTGCAGTTGATCCCAAAGCTTTTATCATTATCAATGAAACCATTGAAGCCTTTGGCAAGGGATTCCGAATTGGAGGACCGGAGTTCTGATCACTTCTGCCTGCCGGCAAAGATAAGAAAAAAGACCCTTATCATCAATGTGACAAGGGTCAAATTATCCGGTAGAACCTATGCAGACTGATTGGACGTTTCTTTCGAAACTTCTTTCATGCGCAGTTGTTTAAAATCATTGGTTTCAGCTACAATTACCCCTGAAAGCAAGAGCAAAGCCAGCAGGTTTGGTAGACACATAGCCGCATTAAATGTATCGGCAATTGACCAGACCAAATCCAGTTCAGTGACGGCGCCGATAAACACTGTTAAACAGAAAATCACTCGATAAGGAATCAAGCCTTTGTCTCCAACCAGATAGTAAAAACATTTTTCACCATAATAAGACCAGCCCAATACAGTAGAATAGGCAAAGAAGAGCAGAGCGATGGTCACGAGGATGCTTCCATACGGTATAAAGTACTGAAAGGATTGACTGGTAAGCGCAGCGGCGTTGGGATCAGAAGCAATAAAACCGCCCAGACTAGCCATAACTAAAGAAAGACCGGTAATTGAACACACAACGATGGTATCCAGAAAAGTACCGGTCATCGAAACCAATCCCTGCCGGCAAGGATGATCTGTCTTGGCTGCTGCAGCAGCAATTGGAGCTGAGCCCATACCAGCTTCATTAGAAAACAAGCCGCGGGCAACGCCGTAACGAATGGTGGTACCGATCAAAGCACCTAAACCGGCTTCCGCCGAAAAGGCATCAGTAAATATCAATGCAAAAGCAGGACCTAACAGATTCAGATTCGTAAAAACGATGTAGAGACCACCCAAAATGTAGAACACCGCCATGAAGGGAACAATGATACTCGACCAGCGGCCAATACTCTTAACGCCTCCCAAAATAACTATGGCAGTAAATATAGTAAGAACAATGCCGGTAATTACAGGATCAACATTAAAGGTAGAAGACATGTTGCCAGCCACCGAATTGATCTGAACCAGATTGCCAATACCAAAAGCAGCAACAGCACCAAAAAATGCGAATAGTACTGCCAGCCACTTCCAGCCTAAGCCTTTTTCAATATAAAACATTGGGCCGCCAGCCATTTCTCCCTTGGCATCGACCACTCTATATTTTACTGCAAGTACAGCTTCTCCGTATTTGGTAGCCATACCAAATATAGCTGTTATCCACATCCAGAAAACTGCCCCGGGACCCCCCAAAATAAAAGCCGTTGCCACACCTACAATATTACCAGTACCGATCGTGGCAGCCAGTGCAGTCATAAGGGCCTGGAAATGAGAGATATCGCCCTTGGATTTACGGTCTTGCTGAGCTGGTGAAAAAGCCAGCTTTAAAGCGTAAGGTAATTGAAAAAACTGCAAGAAACCTAAACGAATTGTAAGGAATATTCCGGTTCCAACAAGGAATACCAGCAACCATGGGCCCCAAACAAAACTGTTCACTACTGATACCGCATTACTGAAAGCTTCCATAGAAAAACCGACCCCCCTGATATAAAATTGACTGCACCTCTTGGCTTTGGAGACAAAATAATCAAATTTGCCATGCGAAAAAGAAGCAGTTTATCACAAATAATCATAATTCGTAAAAATTTTCTGATTTCCTGCTTTATTTGGCGAAAAATGTAATTTGTATCCAGTATTATTATCAGGAGACTATGTTTTTGTGGCGAGCTGCACGTTCCCGGCTGGTTTTATCCAGGATCATTTTACGTAGACGCAGACTTTGAGGTGTCACTTCCAGCAATTCATCATCAGCCAGAAACTCAAGGAAGTTTTCCAATGACATGAGGAGAGGAGGAACCAGTCTAAGTGCATCATCAGAACCTGATGCCCTGGTATTGGTGAGCTGCTTTTTTTTGCATACATTAACAGTTATATCGCCGCTGCGGGCATTCTCTCCCACGATCATTCCTTCATATACTTCAGTGCCGGGACCGATGAATAATACTCCTCGTTCCTGTGAATTATATAGACCGTACGCAACAGCCAACCCGGCTTCTGAAGCGACCAGGGAACCGCGGGTCCGATTATTGATTTCACCTTTAAAAGGTTCATAAGTATCAAAAATATGGTTCATGATCCCAGTACCCCTGGTCTGGGTCAAGAATCCTGACCGGTATCCAATTAAGCCCCGTGCAGGTATGGAAAACTCAATCTTAACCGTACTGGCTGAAGAATTATCCATACTTTTCATTTCGCCTTTACGTTTGGAGGTGTATTCGATTACCGTGCCCATATACTCTTCAGGGACTTCTATAAACAATCTTTCCATGGGTTCATGGATGACACCGTCAACATTATGCAGAATGACTTCCGGACGGGTAACCGCAAACTCATAACCTTCCCGCCGCATTGTTTCAATTAAGATAGAAAGGTGTAATTCGCCCCGCCCAGATACTTTAAAAGCGTCGGGAGTCAGTTCTTCGACCTTCATAGCAACGTTGGAGAGGAGTTCCCTTTGCAGACGATCTTTTAAATGCCTGCTGGTGACATAAGTTCCTTCCCGGCCTGCCATGGGACTGTCATTGACAATAAAGTTCATGGAAATGGTTGGCTGGTCAATTTGTATGAAGGAAACAGGCTCAATTCGTTCCGGAGAGCATAAGGTCTCGCCGATATTGATGTCTTCAATACCGGAAACAGCAATGATTTCACCGGCAGCTGCAGATTCTGTTTCTACCCGGCTCAAACCTTCAAAGACACTTAAATTGCTAATTTTAACTTTGACCTGTTTACCTTCCGTGTTGCATAAGACCAGTTCCTGACCCTTTCGAACCTCTCCCCGGGCGATTTTCCCAATACCTATCCTTCCAACATAATTGTCATAATCAATCGATGATATAGCAATTTGAAAAGGTTCGTTCGGGTCGCCGGATGGCGAAGGTATGTTAAACAAAATGGCATCCAGCAATGGATCCATATTATCCGAGCTGCTCTCTAATGAATCCTTAGCCGTTCCCCATTTGGCTGACGCATATATAATAGGAAAATCTAATTGCTGTTCATTCGCATCCAGATCAATAAACAGATCCAGTACTTTATCTATTACTTCATGAGGCCTGGCGTCAGGACGGTCGATCTTATTAATAACGACTAATGGTTTAAGCCCTGCATTCAAAGCTTTTTTCAAAACAAAACGTGTTTGGGGCATTGGCCCTTCAAAAGCATCGACCAGCAACAGCACTCCGTCGACCATATTGACGATTCGTTCTACTTCGCCGCCGAAATCTGCATGACCCGGGGTGTCAATTATATTGATCTTTGTCCCTTTATATTGAATACTGGTGTTTTTAGACAATATAGTGATACCACGTTCACGTTCAAGGTCGTTACTGTCCATGACCCGGTCTGGCATATTCTGATTTATACGGAAACAGCCATTCTGTCTTAATAGTTTATCTACCAGTGTAGTCTTCCCATGGTCGACATGAGCAATGATGGCAATATTTCGGATTTTGTTGGTGCTCAACATGTAGTTTTAGATCCCTTCATAATAAAGTAAAAAAGCAGTACCACTTATTATAACAACCACTTATAAACTTTACAATTTACAATTAATAAACTTTAATAGATTTTTGCCAAAGAGAAAAAATTAAAAGAAATCGGTAATATGGTGTTGACATATGTCTGAATGGCATGATAAGATAACTCTTGCGCGCGAGGGAAAC
>DBRM01000068.1 GCA_002305965.1 Syntrophomonas sp. UBA1368 | reverse complement strand
TAACACAGCAGGTAATGAAGGAGGAATTTGCTTGCGCAATGCACTCATCAGGTTGGAGGATGTTGGACCGGGAGGGCCTTACAATTCAACAGAGAGTTTAAAAAAGCTAAGAATCATTGCTGATTATCTGAAATCTGAACGGGTGCCTTTTCATATCTCATTAATTCCTCACTTTATCGATCCGCCGGCTGGCCACAGCAAATCAATCGATATGCTTGATGATCCGTACGTAAGGCTTTTTAATGACACCATCAATTATATGGATCAGTGCAGTTCAGGCCGGACTGTCGGCATGCACGGCTATACCCACCAATTCAGTAATTCAATCAGTGCCATTGGTGATGAATTTTTTAGTGCCGAATGTACTGAAAACTGTCCCCCTGATGATTCTCCCGACGCGCTTTCAGATCGGATAACATTTATGAATTCTTATGCATCAAGCAGAATGAAAGCCGGCTATGAATGCTTCAAGAAATCTGATATCACTTTAAGCTGGGGGCTTTCAACGCCCCATTATACTGCTTCGAATATCCAGAGGGAAATTATGGAGGCCTGGGCAGGGATATTTTATGAAAACAATCCCTGGACCAATGATTTCAAAAGGATAAGTATCATCGACCGGGATTCTCCTTTTTATAGAGGGGTCATATATATACCAACACCTTTATATTATGTGGATGGTATGCGGGCCGAGGAGACTATCGCGGGAATTATTGATGCCCTTGATGGATATGGAGAAGGCGAACTCGCGTCATTTTTCTATCATCCCTTTTTAGAGTTTAGTTTTATAGAACTGGCAGGATCTGGCTGCACCTACGCTGAGAATTCTTATTTAAAAAGGCTTATCCGTGCTTTTAAGGAGCGAGGTTTTACTTTCGTATCCATGATCAATTTGGTTGATTTTGTGCCTTCGACCCGTAAGACCAATTTCTTCCCTGGTATTGACAAGCAGGTCATGACCGGTTCATTTAGGGACGCCGCCGAAAGCGGACTGGTCATCTGGTCAGCTGTTAATGGCACATGGCATTATTGTCCGTGCTTGTTGGAGAACTTCCCCAACCGCCAGACTGATAAAATCTCCTTTGGTGATGTTTTAATGCTTTCCAACTGGGCGGTAGGCAACGGGTGGAAGCCTTTTACAGGTGATTTTGACGGTGACGGTATTGATGACGTGGTGGTTTGGGACCCGGAACAGGGTGAATGGCAGGTTGCTTTCAGTGAAGGGGATCGTTTTGTGCCTGCGCCTCAAAATGGAGACGCGATATGGCTGAGAAACTGGGGGGTGGGGCCAGGGTGGACGCCATTGACCGGTGATTTTGATGGTGATGGTATCAGTGATATTTTGGTGGTTAACTGCCTCTTGGGTGACTGGCAGGCTGCACTGACCAGAAATCATAAGTTTATTCCAACCGGTAACGCTTTGTATCCTTGGGCGGCGGATGTTAATATGCAGCCGTTTGCGGTTGATTTAAATAAGGATGGCAAATTTGCCTTGTTGGCGCGGCATCCTTTTTTAAGAAACGGCACCGTTGATGTAGCTGTGTCAGTTATCGAAAAGGAATCGTGATATTCGTTTGGCTTTTGACTTTATGTAAATTTATTTCTATGGAAGAGATCAATTTACGCTATAATACTTGAGAAAGCACAATGATAGTTTGGGAGTAAGAGATGCAAATACATATACTTGCCAGTGGCAGCACAGGTAATGCAGTTTTCGTTCAGATGGGATCCACCAAAATATTGGTTGATGCAGGAATCAGCAACCGCAGAATCGAAAAGGGTTTGGCCGAACTGGGTGTAAGGGTAAGCGAATTAGCAGGTGTTCTGATTACACATGAGCATAGTGATCATATAAATGGTCTGGACGTGTTGGTGCGCAAGTATAAAATACCTGTTTATACCCGTTGCCGTACCTGGCAGAATATAGGCTGCATGGGAAATTTGCCGGCTGAATGTGTACAAGCAATTGAAGGCCATTTTATATTGGGAGAAACGGAAATAGAGCCGTTTGGTATTTCCCATGATGCTGCGGATCCAATCGGGTTTTGCTTTTATCACAACCGGAAGAAAATGGTTATTGCAACTGATCTGGGCATTGTAACCCCTACGATCGAAAGGGCATTAGCCCGTGCTGATTTGATGGTGCTGGAAAGCAATCATGATGTAGACATGTTAATAAACGGTCCTTATCCGCAAATTTTAAAACAGCGCATCAGGAGCAGCAAGGGGCATCTATCCAATTGGCAGGCGGCTCAGGTTTTAGCGCGTATCCCGCATAAATCAGGTACCAAGGTGATGCTGGCACATTTGAGTCAACAGAATAATCATCCGGATTTGGCAGACAAGACTGTAAGGGAAGTTTTGCGTGACGCTGGCATAGTAGTCGGGCAAGATGTTTTTTTATTTCCCACCTTTCCCTCGCAGACTGTAAGCCAGGTCATTTAATGACATAATACCTCTGTCTAAAGGTGAGGTTATAAGTTGCATGAAAAAACCGGGATAAATAATTATCCCGGTTTTTCTTTACGCAGCCAAATCTATTACGCTTTTAAAGGTTCTGGATATTCCTTGTCAAAGCAGTTAACGGTCATGGACTTGATTCTTTGTTCTTCATAGGGTTTGTCTCTGAAATCGCGCTTTGTATTTACGATGGCATCAACTACTTCCATTCCTTCTATAACAGTACCAAAAGCTGCATAATCACCATCCAGGTGAGGTGCCTTATCCACCATTATGAAAAACTGAGAACCGGCTGAGTCTGGTTTAGCAGCTCTTGCCATTGACAATACACCCCGGTCATGTTTTAAGGTATTCGGAAAATTATTACGAGTGAATTCACCTTTGATTTGATAACCAGGTCCCCCGGTACCGTTGCCTTGCGGACAGCCACCCTGAATCATGAACCCGGGAATCACGCGGTGGAATATCAAACCATCGTAAAACCCCCGCTTAACTAAAGAAATAAAATTATTGACTGTGTTAGGAGCAATATCGGGGAACAGTTCTATTTTTAACTGACCGCCCTTTTCCATTTCCAGGGTAACAATAGGATTGTTTTGCATGTAACCTACCTCACTTTTTATTTTTCTTCTTATTAATTAAAAATTCAATTATGCATAATTTATAGCCAGCCACTATAAAGGTAGAGGATAAGAGCCGCAGTAAAACTTCCAAATATAATAAAAATTAACCAGGTGATGATTTTTTTAAGGCTGATGCCGAACATTTAGAAAGCCTCCTTTGTCAAACTGCTTAAATGGAATTTTAAGTGCTTCAGCGTACCGCGATAAAAAATTCCCACCAGAATATAATCTCCGATTATGAACAACAGACCCAAGGCCATCAATCCTATGGAGACAAAGAAGGTGCCCATTCTAGTAAATGTATCAGCAAAAAGATCCGCAGGTAAGGCGATGAGATTGGGTAAAGATGGATATGCAATAACACCTGTTAAAATTTCTACTCCAACAAAGCTAATTCCCAAACCAGCAATAAAGAGGATGATCAGCGCGCCGCTCAACCCCAGAAATGGTCCGAAGAAAAAGGCCAAATTAAAAATACCCAGACCAATTGTACTGATTACTGCTTTATAAATATTTTTGAAAGTAGAATCTGCTTCTGCCTTTTTAACCAGGTAGTCGGCTATTATATAGCGAGCCACTGTTTTGGGACTGCCTAAGAAATCTACGATCTCTTTTTCCGTTTTCCCCAGACGGATGCTTAATTCGAAATATTGCCGATATTTTTCCATAATTGATTGTCTGTCCCGTTCGGGTATTTCCTTTAATAATGGCTCTAAAGCTGAAAGAAAATTCTCCAAGACAATCCACCTTTCGACAATTATGCTATATCAAAGGCCTTTGATATAAAATAGCATATATATAAAAAAGAAGGTAGCAAAAGATTTATAATTTCCTTGATCTATTAGCATTTCAAGTCTAAAAGGTGTTCATTCAAAATTGGCCATAACAGTTCTATCTATCCATTTATTAAGCTCATTGTTGTTTCGGGGAAGAAATTCATTTTTAGCGGTTGAATAATAGTATTCTTTTAAATAATGCCTGCGATTAAGGGCAATCCTATGCAAATGTTTAACCAATATATCAATCTCTTTTGTAGTATTATAGGCTCCAAGACTGATTCGAACCATTCCTGGCATTTTGCTCCAATTATCATTTAAGGACGGGGATGCCAATACAGGTTTTTTATCCAACAGCAGCAGTTTACGCACATAAGGCTGGGCGCAAAAGCAGCCAGTTCTGACACCAATACCAGCTTCATAGCAAAGGGCTGCGCCAACCAAAGCATGATGCAGACCTGCCAGGTTAAAACTGATCACCCCAACCCGGGGCGAAGTTCCAAAAATAGTGATTCCGGGTATATTTTTCAGTTTGGCTAATGCATAATCCGTTAAGAATTTTTCATAAGCGGCCACCTTTTCCATGCCTATACTTTCCATCAATTGCAGGGACTTGGCCAGAGCAAATGCTCCGATAACATTTGGAGACCCTGCTTCTTCTTTTTCAGGCAGATCTGCCCACCAAATCTTATGCGGTAATACCATTTTTACAGTTCCGCCGCCTTTATACTCCGGTTCATTAGCCATAAAAGTTTTTTTGGGGCCGATCAGGCAGCCCGAACCATAAGGAGAATAAATCTTATGGCCGGAAAAGGCTAAATAGTCTATATGATAAGGATCATGATCATCTTTCATATCAATTGGGTTATGAGGAATGAGTTGGGCAGCATCAACAAAAATGGGAGTATCGTACTTATGGGCTAAATAAGCAAAATCATGAATTTTATTCAATTGACCGGTCACATTGGAAGCACCGCAAATAGCCAATAATTTGACCCGCGGATACAGACGCCGTAATTTTTTTTCCAGATCCTCCATACACAAGTTACCGGCTTCATCCAGGCCAATGTATTCGACATGGGCTTTTTGACGCCATGGTAAATCATTGGAATGATGTTCCATGACTGAGCTGATAACAATATCATTTTTATTTAAAGGCAAGCGATAAGATAATTTATTAATTGCTTCAGTGGTATTTTTAACCATTATCACAGTATTATTTTCCAGATTTGCTTTGACAAATTTACCGACGATTTGATGGCAGAAATCGTATGCTTTAGAAGCAATGATGGATTTATATCCAGTACCACGGTGGACACCTGAGTACCATTGCATAAAAGCTTGCGTTTCTTTGATTGTCGAAATGAGAGGGGGTGTACTGGCAGCATTATCGAAATTAATGTACGCCATTTTCTTGCCAGAAATCGTTGGAACCTGAGTTTTGATTCCCGCAATATTTTTTCTGAAGCTGTGGGGATCGAATACCATATAATAATATAAACACTCCTGATATAAATTGTTTATATATACTATGAATACTCTTTGATTTTGCCCACTTTCATGTAAGATTAAATAAATAGCTGCATATTGGCTGCCAATGCATCCTGCAGATAATCTTTAACTTCAACGACAGTAACCCCTTCGATCAACTCTTCTGGCTTAAAACCCATGATCTCCAAAGATAACTTACAGGCATAGAACTTTACTCCCTTATGCTGCGCTCCATTCAAAAAATCAATTAAATGCGGGGTATCATTTTGATCCATCATATTCAGCAGCATTGATTTACCTATTCCGGCCATATTCATTCTGGACAGTGGTAATTCTTCTGCGTGCCGGGGGGTCAAAGCCGCGAGCATTTTTTCATACATAGTCTTGTCCGCATCAGATAAATTTTTTGGGTTCCTGATCAATAACAATCCCCAGAAGGCAAAAAACATAGTTACTTGAACATCCATTTCTCTAGCGCCGTTGGCCATAATCAAAGCTGCCAGAGCTTTATCGTAATCGCCGCTGAAAATCACCATATTCAGAGATTTGTGATCCAATCATCCTACCTCCCAATCTTGTTGCATAGTGCATAACCGTCAAATTGATTTTGATTATTTAGATATCTTAAAAAGAAAATTCTGCTACAATATAGAGCAGGAGAAATTAAAATTCTGTTTTCGAAACTGCAAAGGGAAAGGTTTATTTATTTCGAACTTTCACTTCAAATGAGTAATTTTTTGTTAAACGAGTATTTATTTCTTTCATCAGGCAGATAATGTAGATGACTTTTACAATATCGTGTTGTATTATTACAGCTGAATGGATTAGCTTAATATGGCATTAATCGGGGATATTAATGTCTGGAATCATTACTATTTAAAATTTGCTGGACTTTATCTGAATCAACATTTTTCGTCACAACCGTTATCAGATAAGAAGCCATTAAATTCGTTTCAGTTTGATCTGACATCCCGCTTACTGATGGGTCAGCGGCAAGTAAAGGTCCAAAGTTATGGTCATAATGTCCTCTGCCCAGGATTTTGGAGGATAGGTTGTAATTTCCGGTATATGAGTTCTGCTGCGGGAATTCTGAGACGTAGCTTAACTGGACTTCGCTGAATCCCTCAGCTTTTAAAGAAGCAACGATGGATAGCGCTTCTTCTTCTGAAGCGAAATATGTCATGAAAGAGCTTTCACCGGAATTAAGCTGCAAAATGAACCGCCTCCTTTTTTATAAATTTCGCTAACAGTTTTACCAACATTGCTGTTAAATATGTGCAAAGCAAATCGGTTGTTTAGGAGTGGAGTAGTGTGAATGCCATTGAAGCCAATAAAAGTTTTATTAAAGAGGTGATTGATGAAGCACTTTATTGTGCAAGGCAAAAAGGATTATTATCCTTTCAAGATATTCCAGATTACGTAATAGAAGTTCCGCGGGAAAAAGGGCATGGAGATTTTGCTGCCAATGTGGCGATGTTAATGGCACGTCAAGCGAGATTGGCACCCAAAACTATTGCAGGAATAATTGTTGCAGAAATGGCCGGTGATAAAATCAGTCGATTCGAAAAGATTGAAGTGGCTGGTGCCGGCTTTATTAATTTTTTCTTCACCAATAATTGGTTATATGATATTCCTGCCCAAGTGATTCAAATGGGCGAGAAATACGGATATAATGATTCCTTAAACCTGAAAGTACAGGTTGAGTTTGTCAGTGCCAATCCTACCGGGAATTTGCATATGGGCAATGCCCGGGGAGGCGCCATAGGGGATACGCTGGCCAATATTCTGGCGAGAGCTGGTTATGAAGTGGAGCGTGAATTTTATGTCAACGATGCAGGCAATCAGATCGAAATATTTGCCCAATCTCTGGAAGCAAGATATCTGCAGTTGACAGGGCATGATGTTATTTTTCCGGATAACGGTTATGCCGGACCTGATGTGATCCAGACCGTTAAAAACATTATAAGGGATAAAGGAAAAAGTCTGCTGGAGTTGGATAGCTCGGCCAGGCGGAAACTGATGATAGATTATGCCCTGAAGGAAAAGCTTGCTTATATCGAGAAGACCCTGCTGGATTTTGGCATTAAATATGACGTTTGGTTTAGTGAGCAATCTTTGCATGATTCGGGCAAGATTGAAGAAGTCATTCAATGGCTGACGGAAAAGGACTTTATTTATGAGCAGGACGGAGCTTTATGGTTCAAATCAACGATTTACGGTGATGAAAAAGACGAGGTAATAAAAAGAGCAAATGGGTTTACTACTTACTTTGCTGCTGATATTGCTTATCATAAGGATAAATTTGAAAGAGGATTCGATTGGGTCATTAATGTTTGGGGCGCGGATCATCATGGCCATGTAGCACGAATGAAGGGGGCCATGCAAGCTTTAGGATATGACCCTGATCGACTTGATATATTATTGATGCAACTGGTCAGGTTATATCGAGGTGGAAACATAGTACGTATGTCCAAGAGAACAGGAACAACAGTATCTCTGGATGAACTCATTGAAGAAGTCGGCAAAGATGCTGCCCGTTTCTTTTTTGTAATGCGCAGTCCTGACAGTCATCTGGATTTTGATCTGCAGTTGGCGAAACAACAAAGTCAGGAGAATCCGGTTTATTATGCGCAATATGCCCATGCCAGAATTTGCAGCATTTTTCGCCAGGCTGAGGCAGCTGGAGTTAACATGGCTCCTTTAAAGGAAATTGATTGCAGCCTGCTAAACAATGAGGAAGAGATAAGTCTTTTGCGTAAAATTGCTGATTTTCCTGAAGAAATAATGATTGCTGCACGAACTTTGGCACCCCACAGGATTGCTCGGTATGTTCTTGATTTGGCTGGTTTATTCCATAGTTTCTATAACCACCATCGTGTTTTGAATAGTGATTTACCTCTGCAAAATGCCAGACTGCTATTGATGGCAGTAACACGGATTACGATAAGGAATGCCCTGGATGTACTGGGTGTGACTGCACCACAACAAATGTGAGGAGGGATTTTATGATACCCAGAAAAAAAAGTGAAGCAGATTGGGCGATAGAAATCTTACTGAAGAAAAAGGAAGCAGTTTTCTATTTGGATCTGATTAACGAGATCGCAGAGAAAATGGGGAAAAAAAAGACTAGTCAGGTGCTGGCTTCTATCAATACCCGTTTGAATATGGATAATCGTTTAGTTTACCAGGGTGAGGGATATTGGTTCTATGATAATAACCGGATAAAGGAGGGCAGTTGACATTTCAATGAAAATTAATTGGATGGGTCATGCCTGCTTTTTTATTGAGACGGAAAAGAAAAAAATTTTATGCGATCCTTTTAGCGATGGAACAGGATATCCTCTGTTTAAAGGCAACGCGGATCTGGTAACTATCAGTCATGATCACTGGGATCATAATGCGTTCCACCTGGTGGGAGGAAACCCGTTGGTGGTTCGTGACCCAGGCAGTTTTTCCTTTGAAGATATTCAAATCAAAGGGATCCCATCCTTTCATGACAAAGCCCATGGCAAGAAAAGGGGCAGTAATATCATCTACAAAATATCAGTTGATGGTATAAATCTGGTCCATCTTGGCGATCTTGGCCATGTGTTAACCAGAGAACAAGTTAAAGAGATAGGCGAGCACGATATATTATTTTTACCGGTCGGCGGTACTTTCACGGTCAATGCAGAAGAAGCTTATGAAATTACTGTACAGCTAAAACCTAAAATCGTGATTCCGATGCATTTTAAAACGCCGGTAAATTCTTTCGATATTGATCCGGCAGAAGCTTATACCATTAAATTTGAACGGATTGTAAAGAAACCTTTTCTGAAGATTGATCGAACAGAACTAGCTTACCCGACACAGGTCATAGTTCTTGATTATCCGGTAAACTAACCAGTATATAGTGCGTTATTATTGAGCAGTTGAAAGAAAGGAGCAGATTGTGACAAAATACATTTTTATTACTGGTGGGGTCGTTTCTTCTCTGGGTAAAGGCATAACTGCAGCATCGCTGGGCAGATTGCTTAAAAGCAGAGGACTGAATGTGTGGATGCAAAAGTTTGATCCTTACATAAATGTTGATCCAGGTACGATGAGTCCTTATCAACATGGAGAGGTCTTTGTCACGGAAGACGGAGCCGAGACGGATTTGGATGTGGGACATTATGAGAGGTTTGTCGATGAGAATTCAACCAAATATGCCAACTTTACAACAGGGAGGATCTACCAGTCAGTCATTGACAAAGAACGGCGCGGGGATTTTTTAGGACAAACGGTCCAGGTCATTCCTCATATAACCAATGAAATAAAAGAACGGGTAACATTGATCGAAAAAGTGGCTCAGCCGGATATTGTTATCAGTGAAATCGGAGGTACGGTTGGAGATATCGAGTCACTTCCTTTTTTGGAAGCGATTCGTCAGCTTAAATTTGATCTTGGCAAAGAGAGAGTCATGTATATACATGTTACTTTGATTCCTTATATAAGAGTAGCAGGAGAACTGAAAACCAAACCGACGCAGCATAGCGTAAAAGAACTTAGAAGTATTGGTATCCAGCCCGACGTTTTGGTATGTCGTACGGAACAAGACCTGTCAGAAGATACCAAAGCAAAATTAGCGCTGTTTTGTGATGTGCCTAAAGAAGCAGTCATACAGTTAAAAGACGCTGATTCTATTTATCAGGTACCACTGATGTTAGCTCAGGAAGGATTGGATTATCAAGTAATAAAAGTACTTGATTTGCATTGCCGGGAAGCTGATCTGATTGAATGGCGGGCCATGGTCACCAAGGTAGAAAACCTGAACAATACCGTTAATGTAGCGCTGGTAGGAAAGTATGTTCAACTTCCGGATGCCTACCTGAGCATAGCTGAAGCCTTAAAGCATGCCGGATTTCAATTTAACACGGAAGTTAAAATCAGATGGGTCTGCGCTGAAAAAATGGAGAAAGAAGGACCGGAAAAACTCCTGCAAGATATTGACGCAATATTGGTACCGGGCGGTTTTGGAGAAAGAGGTATTGAAGGAAAAATTGCTACAGCTCGCTATGCCCGTGAAAATAAAATACCTTTTTTAGGGATCTGTCTGGGCATGCAATGTGCAGTTATTGAATTCGCACGGCATGTATGTAATTTAGAAGGTGCTAACAGTTCCGAATTTAACATTTCATCACCTCATCCCGTTATTCATTTGATGCCTGATCAGGAAGGAATCAATGATAAAGGAGGAACGATGCGTCTGGGAGTATATCCCTGCCGTTTAACTGCTGGATGTAAGGTACAACAAGCTTATGGAACTGATGAAGTGATTGAGCGGCACCGCCATCGTTATGAAGTAAATAATGATTATAGAGAAACGTTGGAAGCAAACGGAATAACGATCAGCGGACTCTCCCCGGACGGGAAATTGGTCGAAATAATTGAGATTCCTGAGCACCCCTGGTTTGTTGGCTGCCAATTTCATCCCGAGTTTAAATCGCGTCCTAATCGGCCGCATCCATTATTTTCAGGCTTTATCCGCAGTGCGTTGCAGTATAAGCAAGCATAATAATAATCTTCAAACAAAAAAGACTGCCTATGGCAGTCTTTTTTTCTCCATTTAGAAAGGAATTCTATTGGTCCTGGACCATAGTTTCATATCCTTGGCAGATTTGATCAGATCATCACGGAAGTCAGGGTGGGCAATATTGATTAAAGCCTCGGCTCTGCCCCAGGTTGACATCGCCTTAAGATTAACTTTGCCATACTCAGTAACCAGATATTGTACTTGGGTACGGGGAACGGTTACAACAGCTCCCGGGGTAAGCAAAGGTTTTACCCGGGAATGAAGTTTGCCTTCTTTATCCTTAAAGGTGGATGAAAAGGCTAAGAATCCCTTCCCGCCTTTGGAATGGAAAGCGCCGATGACAAAATCAAGTTGACCGCCTGTGCCTGAAATCTGGCGGAGCCCGAATGTTTCCGAACATACCTGGCTTAAGAGATCAACTTCCAGGATATTGTTTATAGCGATTACATTATCATGCAGTGCTACTCGTGCCGGGTCATTGGTATGTAGGACATTGGTAGAGGCACAGCGGGGATTATCATGGAGAAAATCATAGGTTTCCTGCGTTCCCAGGCAGAAGGAATACGTGCTTTTATTAATGTCATAAGCTTTTTTAGCATTGGTAATTTTGCCGGTTTCATACATTCTAACAAAGGCATCACAGAACATTTCACTTTGGATACCCAGATCCTTTAAATCTGATTCGGCGATCATATTACCGATACAGTTTGGCATTGCGCCGATTCCCAATTGAATACAGGCGCCATCTACGATTTCTTCGACGATATACTCAGCTATTTTTCTTTCTTCCGGAGTAGGGTCTGGATTTGGCGGCAGAGCCATAACAGGTGAATTGGAACCCTCAATAATATAATCAATCTCGCTGATATGCACATACTCGTCATTTCCGCCTAAACAGCGGGGGATGTTCTCATTTACTTCCACAATAGCAATGTCAGCTTTCAGCGCTAAACCTCGGTTGTGGGAATTACCCAACCCAAAATTGAAGCACCCTTGTTTATCCATGGGGTGCACTTGTGCACACCAGATCTGCGGAATCAGATGATCGAATTGATGGCTGTTATCATAAGCCAGCAAGGTTGCTTCATGATAATTGAAAGGATTATGGGCAACCAGTCCAAAGTCTCCAGCTTTACGGTCAAGGGCTGTGAAATACCAGGAAAAGTACTGGAAGGTTTTCTGCTCCCTATCCTTGAAAATTACATCAGGAACAGGCAGGACAGAGCCTGTACCCCTCACAGCTACATTTTCCAGACCATCCCCTGCGCGCTTGGCTAAGGCCACGTCGAAATCAACGGGTTTGGTAGCAAACATACCATAATCAACAATTACATTGGATTTGCACAACTGTGCCGCTTGATCAGCGGTGATCAGTTTTCGTTTATACTCTTCCATATAAGTACTCAACAAAAATCCCCCCCAAATAAATTTCAATATATTTAGACATATTAGAATATTCTAATATAATGCTCAATATCCTTTTTTTGTACCAAAATTAATAAAAATAAGGAGATACCTGAATGGTATCTCCTTCAGAAGAAGTATTTGATTATTTAATAGATTAAAACGGAATGCGGTTGGTACGTGACCAAATTTTCATATCCTTGGCAGCTTGAATAAGTTCTTCGCGGAAATCAGGATGGGCGATATTAATTAATGATTCCGCTCTGCCCCAGGTTGACATAGCCTTGAGATTGACCTTGCCGTATTCGGTTACCAGATATTGTACCTGTGTACGGGGGACTGTTACGGCTGCACCTGTGGTCAGCATAGGTTTGATTCGGGAGTGTACCTTCCCTTCTTTGTCCTTAAAGGTGGAAGAAAAGGCCAAAAACGCTTTCCCACCTTTTGAATGGAAAGCACCGATTACAAAATCAAGTTGTCCGCCGGTACCTGATATTTGACGCAGTCCCGAAGTTTCTGAACATACCTGGGATAGCAGATCGACTTCCAGAATATTATTGATGGCGATCATATTGTCGTGCATGGCCACCCGGCTCGGATCATTGGTATAATTAACATTACAGGAAGCTAAACGGGGATTCCCGTCAACAAACTCATAGGTATCCTGCGTTCCCAGACAAAAAGCATAAGTAGTCTTATTTATATCATAGGCTTTTTTGGCATTGGTTACTTTGCCGGCTTCATACATAGATACAAAGGCATCACAGAACATTTCGCTCTGCAGACCCAAGTCCTTTAGATCAGATTCAGCGATCATATTGCCAATCAGATTTGGCATCGCACCAATTCCCAACTGAACGCAGGCTCCGTCTACAATTTCCTCCACAATATACTCGGCTATTTTCCTTTCCTCAGGGGTTGGATCAGGCATGGCTGGTAAGGCGAATATAGGTGAGTTTGAACCTTCAATTATATAGTCTATTTCACTGATATGCACATATTCATCGTTTCCTCCCAGGCAAAGCGGTAAATTCTCATTAACTTCCACGATGGCGATTTTACTGTTGAGTGCCAGTCCGCGGCTGTGGGAATTGCCCAGACCAAAATTAAAACAACCATGTTTATCCATTGGGGTAGTTTGGGCACACCAAACACTAGGCCAAATATGTCTAAAAGACGGGTCATAGGCTAAAAGAGTTGCTTCGTGATAATTAAAAGGATTATGGGCAACAAGGCCAATATCTCCAGCTTTACGGTCCAACATAGTATAATACCATGAGAAGTATTGGAAAGTTTTTTGTTCAGGGTCACTTTTTATTACTTCCGGAATAGGTAATACAGATCCGGTACCGCGAATGGCTACATTTTGAAGACCATCACCGGCTCTTTTGCCCAGCGCTACATCAAAATCGACCGGTTTCGTTGCGAACATTCCATAATCAATGATTGAGTTCGAAGTAACCAGTTGGGCTGCTTCATCGGCAGAAATCAGTTTTCTCTTATATTCCTCTGCATAAGTTCTCAAATTTCTTCCCCCCCATTATTGTTTCTTTTTCATACAGAGCACTAAACTTCACTCCCCTCAAAGTGAAGTTTCAAAAATATTTACATTTTGAATATTCGAACAAGAAAAGGAAAGTCCTTTTATGGAGAAATAAGTAGTAAAATTAAAAATATTCTCAAAATTTGTTGGAGCAATACTTGCTCTGGATAAAAAATAAAAAAACGTAGATAAATTAAAGGCATGTTATTCATAAGTGGAGAAATTACTAAGGATATGCCGACCCAGCATTACGCAAACTGTTTAAAGAAATTATAAAGGAGCAGTCTATGTATACTACGCGGATATTAGATATAAACGAGAAAGCATATTATAATCAATTTGTTTCGAAACATTCGCAGGGCCATTTCCTGCAATTATGGGAATGGGGAATGGTGAAAGCAGGTATGGGATGGGAACCTCTGCCCCTGGTGGTGGAGAAGGATGGAACTATCCAGGCTTCGATGCTGATTCTAAAACGGCGGCTTCCGATTCCAGGAATCAAAAAAAGTATATTTTACGCTCCGCGCGGACCAGTAGTTGATTTGGAAGATGAGGAACTGTGTCAGGTTTTGATCAGCAGCACCCGCCGTATCGCCAAAAACCATGGGGCGATCTTCCTGAAGATCGATCCGGCAGTAAAGGTCGATAACCATAGATTCAGGCAAATACTTGCTAATTGTGGATTCAAATTAAATGAGACGGGATTGGATTTTGAGGGGGTGCAGCCAAAATTCGTTTTTCGCCTTGATATAACTCCTTCTGAAATAGCTTTATTGAGCAATATGCATCAGAAGTGGAGATATAATATTAAACTTGCAGGGCGAAAAGGTGTAGTTATTAGGGAAGCTCAAAACAAAGAAGATTTGAAGATCTTTTATACCATCTTACAGGAAACTGCTAAGCGGGATCATTTTTTAGTGCGCGATTATCAATATTTTGAATGGATATGGGACTATATGGTCAGCCAAAATTATGCCCAAATATTTTTAGCTGAATATGAAGGCCGAGTGATTTCGGCCACGTTGGGATTAATATTGGGTACAAAATTTTGGTACCTTTACGGCGCATCCAGCAACGAAGACCGCAATGTCATGCCCAATTACCTGATTCAGTGGGAAATGATCAAATGGGCACGCAAGCAAGGTTGCACGTTGTATGATTTTCGCGGCGTTTCCGGTGATATGGATGAGAATAATCCTTTGTACGGATTGTATCGGTTCAAAAAAGGTTTTGGCGGTGAACTAACAGAGTTTATGGGGGAAATGGACAAGGTATATTCACCATTTTTTTACCTCTTGTGGAATAAAGTTTTGCCTTTATACCAAAAAATAAGCCGCTCCATAAAAAAATAAGCGTCAGGCAGGCGAAGGAATTGTATCAGATAGATAAGTGGCTGGAAATTGATCTGGCGAAAACCTTACATAATTTAAATGCAGTGAGAAGTCATTTGCCGGTTGGCGTAAAACTGATTGCTGTGATAAAAGCTGATGCTTATGGTCATGGTGCCGTTAAAACGGCCCAATTGCTTTGTGCCAACGGGGTTGATTTTTTAGCGGTTACTTATTTGGAGGAAGCGCTGGCTTTAAGAGAAGCAGGTATAGATAAACAAATCATGGTTTTTAGTCCTTTGACCGTCGCCGAACAGTATCAAAAGGCCCTTGAGCAAAACATAACCATAACGATCGCTTCTGTGTCTGAAAGCCTGGAATTGGATCAGGTCAGCAGGAACACGAGAATTCAAGGAAAAATACACCTTAAGATTGACACCGGTCTGGGAAGGTTTGGCCTTAACACAAAGGAAGCACACCAAATTTGCCAGACATTCAATGAGAATCCTTTCATCGAGATAGAAGGGATATATACACATATGGCTGATGCAGCCAGGAGTGAAAAATATACCAATCAGCAGTTCAGGATATTTATCAAAACGATAACCTGCCTGGAGGAAGAAGGATATCATTTTTCTTTAAAACATTGTGCGAATAGTTCTGTATTCTTAAAGTACCCTCATATGTTATTACAGGCGGTAAGAATTGGTACCTTGCTGACTGGGCAATATCCCGCCGGGACTTTTGATACTGCATTGGAACTGCAGGACCCGTATCGATTCAAAAGCAGGATTGTTGCGGTATATCATAAGGAAAAAGGCAGTTATCTTGGTTATTATCGCACTTATCGCCTCAAGCATCCCGCACAGATTGCCGTTGTACCGGTAGGATATGTAGATGGCCTGGCACTGGCCGTACAAAACCCGCCCACCGGTTTCCTGGATATGTTAAAACTTCTAATAAAACAATTGCTTGGTTACCTTGGAGTGAAAAGGTTTGCACCGCAAGTGAAAATAAAGGGAGCAAATTTCCCTCTGCGCGGTAAAGTATTTATGCAGAATTGTTTGGTTGAGCTTCCGGATGATTTTCCTGTCCGGGCAGGGGATGAAGTAGAATTACCGGTGCGTAAAACACTGGCAGGAAAAAATATCCCCCATATATATATCCATGAAGAGGAGGCGTTCAAATCAGAAAATAATCCTTTTTCCAACGAATATGTTTCACAGGAGGTTTAAATAGATGGGGAAAAAGATATTTATTTTTATAATAGCCGCAATTGTGCTTTTGGTTACGGGGATGTCCTTAGGTAAAATAATGACCCCTTCTCCTGCCAGCATGGAAGGCAATGGGGTCATTGGTGTAATCGAAGTTAACGGTGTCATTGCAGGTGATGCGACATCTACTCTATTGAGTGGAACAACGGGGGCTTCTTCCAGACAGATCATGGAAAACATCCGCCAGGCAGCAGAGCGAAAAGATATAAAAGCCGTAGTTTTAAGGGTAAATTCTCCAGGGGGGACAACAGCAGCATCCCAGGAAATCGCCATTGAATTGGATAGATTACGAAAAAGCGGGAAACCAATAGTTACCTCTATGAGTGATACCTGTGCTTCCGGCGGCTATTGGATCGCCTGCAGCACTAACCATTTGGTGGCAAATGCAGGAACGCTTACGGGAAGTATAGGAGTAATTATGGAATTAACCAACTTACAGGGGCTGTACGAGAAAATTGGCATAGGTAGTATTACTTTCAAGAGTGGCGAGTTTAAAGACATGGGTTCGTCCACCAGACCTGTAACAGAAGAAGAAAGAAAGTTGTTTGATGAAATGATTGCCGATAATTACCAGCAGTTTTTTACCCAGGTATTAAACGGAAGACAAGGCAAGATAAGCGAGGAAAAGCTTCGGGAGATAGCTGATGGACGTGTTCTGACGGGCAAACAGGCGTTGGAATTAGGATTAGTAGATAGTCTGGGGAATTACTATGATGCCATCAGAATTGCAGAAGAAATGGCAGGATTGCCTGAGGGAACCAAAGTGGAAGTCATAAGTTCACAGAGCTTTTTTGATCGCTTTATGCTGCAGGTCAAAGCGCCGGAGATAATTAAAACGCAGGAACTGATGCAATTGAAGTAGGGAGGGGAAATATTGAATTTGACCGAGCTTCTCTGGAATACAATTTTTCATCCTCATTTGGCAATGCAGAAATTAGCGGCTGAAAAACCCTGGGGATTAAGCTTGATCCTGTATGTAGCTGTTTTAACTTGTATAATGATAATCAATCAGGGAGCATTGGCATTAAGACCCATAGAAGAAGCATTACGTTTGCCGGCACAATATTTATGGCTATTTGGCCTGGTTGTCATCGTTTTTTCTCTGATGGTATTATTCTTAAGCGCTGGTTTCTTCTCTCTATTCAGCGAAATTGCCTATAAACGCGGCAACAGCCTGGGGTTGCTGTCAACATTATCTTTCGCCGTAATACCTGGCTTATTAGGATCTGTGCTGCAATACGCCACAACGATTTTGGGTTTGGATTGGTTGGGGGCCATTATTAATTCAATAATCATATTTTGGGTATTGGTATTACAGGTCATAGCGGTTCGGGCTTCTTTGGATTTAAGTACCGGCCAGGCATTGGTTGTGTATTTTGCTCCTATGTTAATTTTGGCTTTCATAATGACTCTTTTTACAGTTCTAATTTTTACTTATTCTATTTCTTTATTATGAAATTAAATTTTACCGAAAAGAGGAAATTTTTAAAACTGAGGCGAATAAATGGAAAATAATGGTGAGAGGTTTAATCAACGTGACAAAAAAAATCTTGGTTGTGGATGATCAAAAGGGAATCAGAAGCCTGCTTAAAAGCCTTTTGGAGGAGGAAGGATGTCAGGTAATTACAGTTGGAGATGGATTGTCAGCTATTCATGCCACCCAGGAACAAAAAATTGATTTAATCATAATGGATATGAGAATGCCTGGTTTGAATGGTTTGGAGACAGCAAAAAGGATCTTACAGGACAGCACTATCCCAGTCATATTAATGACTGCTGACGCCAAAACGGAAGTAAGAGAAGCAGCTAAAGAAGTCGGCATTGAGCGATGTATTATTAAACCTTTTGCGATTGATCAGTTGAAAGATATGGTTAAGTTCGCCATTGCCTGAAAATATAATAAATAAAAGTAACCGATAACCTGTCAGAATAAAAAATTACTCTTTATAATAATTCTATAATTATTAAAAGATTATTTCTAAGGAGATGATATTTTGCGCATTTTTATTGATTCTGCTAATATAGAAGAGATCCAAGAAATTAACCGGATGGGCTTTTTACATGGAGTTACAACCAACCCTTCTCTAGTGGCAAAAGAAAAACGGGATTATCATCAGGTGATAAGAGAAATTGCAGCTATCGTTGATGGTCCTATTAGTGCTGAGGTTATTTCCCTTGAACTGCGGGACATGCTTCAGGAAGCTGAAAAGCTGGCCGACATCCATCCTAATGTAGTGATAAAAATCCCTTTAACCGCCAACGGTTTGCAGGCCATCTCGATTCTGAATCAAAAAGAAATTGCCACTAATGCAACACTGATTTTTTCAGCTAACCAGGCATTGCTGGCTGCCCGGGCTGGCGCAGGTTATGTTAGTCCGTTTATTGGCCGTGTCGATGATAACGGTAATGATGGGATGAAATTGCTGGAGGATATCGTTTCTATCTTTGATCAATATATGATCGATACTGAAATTATAGCAGCTAGTATCAGACATCCGATGCACGTGACACAAGCTGCTAAAATAGGTTCTCATATTGCTACGATTCCCTATAAAGTGATTATGCAGATGATACAACATCCGATGACAGATGCTGGTATTGAAAAATTTTTGAGTGATTGGAAACAATCTATTTAGATTATGGGAGGTCTTGAAGTTGGAAAGGGAGTTAGCACTGGAATTTGCAAGAGTAACAGAATCAGCAGCTTTGGCAGCGGCCTGCTGGGTCGGCAAGGGTGACAAAGATGCCACTGATGATGCAGCAGTGATGGCTATGCGAGCAATGTTTGATACGGTATCGGTTGACGGCATTGTTGTAATTGGAGAAGGGGAAATGGATGAGGCGCCAATGTTATATATTGGCGAAAAAGTTGGAATTGGGGTCGCACCACAAGTGGATATAGCAGTGGATCCGGTGGAAGGCACCAATAATGTAGCCGGCGGGCGTGACGGAGCGATAGCTGTTTTGGCTGTTGCACCAAGGGGAAAACTTTTACATGCTCCGGATATGTATATGAACAAAATAGCTGTAGGCAGCGAATGTAAGGGGCGTGTTTTTTTAGATGCACCGGTAAAGGAAAATCTGCACCAAGTAGCTAAAGCTTTGGGTAAACTCATCAGCGAAGTAACGGTTGTTATTCTGGATCGGCCTCGTCATCAGCAGATTATCGAGGAAATACGCCGGGCGGGTGCCAGAATCAAGCTGATCACAGATGGAGATGTATCACCTGCAGTTGCTGCCGGATATGCTGATAATGGGGCTGATATCTTGATGGGAATTGGCGGAGCTCCTGAAGGAGTGATTACGGCTGCAGCTATGAAATGTTTGGGCGGTGATTTTCAGGCGCGATTATGGCCTGAAGATGACAGTGAAATTAAAAGATGCAAGGAAATGGGCATTACCGATATCAATAAAATCTTTACCATAGACGAACTGGTCCAGTCTGATGATGTTATTTTTGTTGCTACAGGCATAACCAACTCATTCTTATTAAAAGAAGTAAGATATTACAAACGTCGGGCTGTAACACAAACCATTGTGATGAGAAGCACTTCGGGAACTATACGTCATATCGAAGCCCATCATGATTTAAACCGTAAACCTTTATTTAAGGATAACCGTATTAAATTGAAATTGGATTAAATTATTGTGTTTAAAATCCGGGAATGATTGTTATAATCTAATTATTAAATTCTTTTCATGGGATCACTCACCAGAGATTGCTCTCCCAGAATTTTTACACCACTAAATAACCTGCATATTTTTTCATGGGATTGAACCGTATTGTTCATTCTTGAATCAGTTAAAAGGCATGAGCATATCAATTTAATTCCTGCATACAAACGATCATTGTTAAAATAAGAAAGGAGAACGATTTTGAAAGTTAATATTTCAGAGCTGGACAATAAAACAATGCTTGAATTGTACCAGCTGGCAAGAGACGTCAATCTGGCCGGTTATTCCAAATTACGGAAAAAGGAACTGATCTTTGAAATAACCAAAGCCTTGACGAAATCAGATGAATTACTGCAAGCTCAGGGCGTACTGGAGATCATGCAGGATGGATATGGTTTTTTGAGGCCTTTTGCCTATATACCCAGTCATGAGGACATTTATGTTTCCCCTTCCCAGATCAGGAAGTTTGAATTACGTACCGGAGATCGTGTAGGCGGGCAAGTCAGATCACCCAAAGATAACGAACGTTTTTTTGCTTTATTAAAAGTAGAAAATGTCAACGGATTTCCTCCTGAGGAATCGGTAAAAAGGATCCATTTTGATGCTTTGACCCCTATTTATCCCACTGAACGTCTGAATCTGGAAACCAAATCAGAAGAATTATCTACCCGTATCATTGATTTAATATCACCTATCGGAAAAGGGCAGCGCGGACTTATTGTATCACCACCCAAAGCGGGTAAAACCATATTACTGCAAAAGATTGCCCAGGGCATTTCTGCCAATCATCCTGAAGTTGAATTATTTATATTGCTGGTTGATGAAAGACCGGAAGAAGTTACAGACATGCAGCGTAATACGCAAGCTGAAGTAGTATCTTCAACGTTTGATGAACCACCGGAAAATCATGTCAAAGTTACTGATATGATTCTTGAACGGGCTAAAAGATTGGTTGAACATAAGAAAGATGTAGTGATTCTGATGGATAGCGTAACCAGATTGGCGCGGGCACATAATCTGGTGGTTCCGCCCAGTGGCAGAACACTTTCAGGAGGTATTGATCCGGCTTCCCTGGATAAACCTAAACGGTTTTTTGGCGCAGCGCGGAATCTGGAAGAAGGGGGCAGTCTGACGATCATAGCTACTGCTCTGATTGAGACTGGATCCAGAATGGACGAAGTTATCTTTGAAGAGTTTAAAGGCCGTGGGAATATGGAACTGGTATTGGAAAGGAAGATTGCTGAGCGCAGAATTTTCCCGGCAATTGATGTGAAACGTTCCGGTACCCGCAGGGAAGAATTACTTTTAAATGAAGAGGAAATGGAATTGAATTGGAACTTAAGGAATGCTTTCAGCGAGTATAATCCTGTTGAAACAATGCAATTAATCAGTGATACCATGAGGAAAACCAAAAGTAATGAAGACTTGCTGAGAGCTGCTCCAGTGGTATTTGGCCGCAACGGTCACGGCAGAAAATCCTATCAATAAGAATAAACCGCTGTTATTCAGTCAATAATAAAGGTCGTTAGGGCCTTTATTTTTTTGCCTTGACAGAAACGTGAGGTGACTTAAGGTGACTAAAAAAGTCCTGAGCAGTCTGATTTTATTTGGCTTTTTACTGACCACAGGATATACACCTGTTCAGGCTGCATTGAAGGAAGGGAAATTTACTCCCGGATTTGCAAGAAGCATTCCGGCAAGCAATCAGAAAAGCAAAAATTATCAAATCAAACCGGGTGATACATTATGGGACATATCCCGGTCTCATGATGTGGATTTGCAAACTGTTTTAGCAATAAACGGACTTAGGCCTGACAGCATATTGACCATCGGTGACACCATTCAGTTGCCGGCTGATAATGCACGTCAGCATCTCATCAAAAAAGGAGAAACCATGTGGGGGATTGCCGCGTTATATAATATTGATGTGGAAGAACTTAACCAGCTTAACCGGGATAAAAACCCTGAAAACCTGAGAATAGGAGACAAGCTCATTATTCCCGAAAGTACCGTGCGGGTGGTTGCGGTGATGGCAGAACCGTCTCGCGGATTTCAGAACACTGTATACGCCTGGCCATTGTCCGGTGCAATCACTTCCTATTACGGATGGCGGAAGTCGGGATTCCATCATGGTCTGGATATTGCCGCCGAAATCGGTACACCGGTCAAAGCTGCTGCCAGCGGCGAGGTATGCTTTGCCGGCACAAGAAATATATACGGGAAAACCATTATCATCGAACATGCTGACATGAAGCAGACGCTCTATGCTCATCTCAGCAAACTCAATGCTGATAATGGACAGGAGGTCCGTAAGGGCCAGGTAATTGGTTATGTTGGTGTTACCGGCAGAACTACTGGTCCGCACCTCCATTTTGCAGTTATCAAAGATGAGGAAACCCTTGATCCCTTGGAATTCCTGCGAAAATAAGAAAATGCTTTTCTGGCTCCTTCTTGAAGGGGCTTTTTTTATGCCTGGCTTTAAGTTAATCTATTAGAAATAATGAAAGAAGAACGAGGCTTTAATGTATTTAACATTGTTTGCTGATAACACAGGCAAGGTCAGAGAGCACCGGCAGCTAAAAATGCTTGGACAAACCGGCTCGGGGTGGGTAGAACCAATGTCCGTTGAAATGATGCCTTTACCCAAAGGGGCTTCACTGGTATTGATGCCCGGCCATATTCCGGTGGGAATGAAAAGCGATACACCTGTACCACTTACCGGCAGCAGGCACAACCAAGGCCAATATTCTGCAGTAGCAGCATTATTACCCCAGGGATTTACTCGTACGTTACTCCCTGCTGCTGTAGCTACGGATCATAACGACCTTCCCCTTTTAGGCTATACAGCAGTAGGATTGAGAGACGAGCAAATATATGTGGCCGCGATAAAGACTGATGAACATCGTAAATGGCATCCGAAGAATTATAATACTGAAAGATTGCCGGAAAAGATAACAGCTCTTCTGAAAAGATATCCACATAACCGTATAATCAGACAGTTAGCCAACTGTGCGCTGGAATACAGTTGTTTCACAGCGCAGAATTTGTTTTATCGCCGCTGGGAGGCAGGAATTCCTACGAGCAAGCCTTGTAATGCGAATTGTATAGGATGTATTTCTGAAAGCCATACCAGTGCATTTTCGGCACAGAATCGTCTGGAATTCTCCCCGGAGACTGGAGAAATTGTTGAATTGGGTGTGGCGCATTTAGCAGCCGCCAAAGAAGCCATCATTAGTTTTGGCCAGGGTTGTGAAGGTGAACCTTCCTTAAATGCAGACAAAATAGGAGCAGCTATTCGTATCATCAGACAGCAGACGGATAAAGGGACGATTAATATGAATACCAATGCCGGGTTTACTGAAGGTATTCGAAAACTCTGTGACGCCGGGCTCGATAGTATAAGGGTAACGATGTTTTCACCGCTTCAGGAGGATTATAATTATTATCATCGCCCGCAGAATTACAGATTCAGTAATGTACTAAAATCTATTCATTATGCCAGTGATCATCAAGTCAAAGTATCGATTAATCTGTTGACATATCCTGGCTTTACTGACCGGCCGGAACAGGTGGAACCCTTGCTCAAATTGATTCATAAGACTAAAATTGATATGATCCAACTGCGTAATTTGAACATTGACCCAAAATATATGCTGCCTTTAAAGACGGTGAGTGAGCCGCTGGGTATTCCACAATTTATCAAAGTGATCAAACAGGAAGCACCCGGCATAACCGTAGGGTCATATAGCAGACCGGTTCGTTGAATAAAGGAGTGGGAGATAACGTGGAAAAAAAAGGCCCATATACGATCAAAGAACTAAAAGGATTGGCACCCGGACAGCAAATCTGGGGAAAGTACTTGATCGTTGAAAAAGTGACCCGTAAGACAAAAGACGGAAAAGATTTGACCAATATTAAGATTGGTGATAAATCAGGGGATATGGATGTGATCGTCTGGGACAGCTGCCAGGTAAGCGGTGAACTGGAGCCGGGCAAAGTCGTGGGGTTGCTGGGAGATCTGGGGTTGTACAGAGAAAGACTTCAACTGACGGCAAAAAGGATTAAACTATTAGACGAGCTGCCAGATCTGTATTTAAGAACGCCTGATATCAGTATAGATTCCCTGGCAAGCGAATTTGCAGATATCATTGCTTCCGTAACTGATATTTATATGCAGCGACTATTAAACCTGATTTTCCAGGACGAATTACGGGAAACTTTTATCAAAGCGCCTGCCGCAAAAAAAATTCATCATAATTATATTGGCGGTTTGCTGGAGCATTCAGTGTCAGTTGCCAGATTATGCAAACACGTCAGTCAGGTTTACCCTGCTTTGAACCAGGATCTTTTAGTCACCGGGGCCTTGCTGCATGATTTAGGTAAAATCGCTGAATATCAGATGAAAATTATTCCCGAATATACAGTCAGCGGCAGAATGATGGGGCACATTGTCCTGGGCAGTGAAATGCTGGGAGAAAAAATCCGGTCATTACGTAATTCAATGGGTGAATTTCCTGAAGAATTGGAGATCATGCTGAAACACCTGGTCCTAAGTCATCATGGCAGTCTGGAATTTGCTTCACCGGTTGTTCCTCTCTTTCCCGAAGCATTGGTATTGCATATGATGGATAATCTGGATGCCAAGATGTTCGTATTCTTAAATCGTATCAGTGAGGCGGAGAGTGATGATCCTGATTTTACTGCTTATGATTCTCTGTTTGCCCAGCAATTTTATAAACACCGCTACACCAGCAAGACGATTGAATAGTATTATACGTATCGGCTATATATATATATATTAATGCAACAGAAATTTGGCTGGCCAAGATGAACTTGTGTTTTTATAACGAAACTGATATAATTGCTCTTGCAGTTTGCGCTGTTCTGTTATAAATGAATCGAATTTATATAGACAACCTGAAAAGAGGTGAAAAAATGAAAGACAAGATCCATCCACAGTATCACCGCGCTATAGCCCGTTGTGCGTGTGGAAATGAATTTGAAGTTGGTTCTACCAAGGAGAGTATAAAGACTGAGATTTGTTCCAAGTGCCACCCGTTTTTTACCGGTAATAAGGGCAGATTAGTAGATACCACCGGGCGGGTTGATAAGTTTAAGAAAAAATATGGTATGAATTAGTACTTGAGCAGGGCGATTGTCTCTGCTATTTTTCTTAGCAGCAGTATCCGCGAGGAAGAAAAGGTAAGAAAATGAAAAAAGATTTTCAATATGGCGGGATGGCAGTTATTGAAGGTGTCATGATGCGGGGCAAAGATATGGCTGCTGTTGCAGTAAGAAGCAATGATGGTACCATCCGGGTTGAACAGGAACCCATTAAGGATTACTCCGCAAGGTTTCCTTTCCTGAAATGGCCTTTTATAAGAGGGACCTTCGTCTTGATTGATTCGATGGTTCTGGGCATAAAAATGCTTAATAAATCAGCGAACATGTCCATGGATGAGGAAGAAGAAGAGTTAAGCACAACAGAGATGCTCATGACCGGTTTATTTGCTTTCCTGCTGGCGATTATATTATTTGTCATTCTCCCAACTGCCATTGTCCATTATATAGCTTCTTTTATCGGAGGAGTTCTGGCGCAAAATCTGGTTGAAGGGATCATTCGGGTAGCTTTCTTCCTCCTTTATGTGTATTTCATCTCCAAAATGAATGAGATCGATCGCGTGTTTATGTATCATGGTGCGGAACACAAAGCGATTTTTACGTTGGAAGCAGGGGAAACGCTTACCATTGAAAACAGCCGCAAATATACCACATCCCATCCTCGCTGCGGAACAAGTTTTTTGTTAACGGTTATGGTTATTTCCATTGTGGTTTTCGCCCTTTTAGGGGAAGGCACATTGTTTTACAGGATCTGGTCTCGATTGGCTGTGCTACCGGTTGTGGCAGGGCTTGGGTATGAATTTATCAAATTCAGCGGCAACTGTTACGATAAAAAATGGGCAAAAATCCTCATGGCCCCGGGCCTTTGGATGCAAAAAATGACCACCAGGGAACCGGACGATTCGCAGTTGGAAGTAGCGCTGACAGCGTTAAAGGCTGTACTGCCAGTTGAAATAATTATAGAAGATGAACATAAACTTGATGCCCGGGGAACAAGCTGGGCGGAAGCTCAGTAAGCCTTATTTATTGGAGGAGGTTACTTAAGCCCGATGCTGGAAAAGCTACAGAGTCTGGAAGATAAATATAATGATTTAACAGAATTACTGAGCAAACCGGAAGTCATTAACGACCAGAGCAAATTCCAAAAATATGCCAAGGCACATGCTGAGTTAAATCTGATCGTTTCCACTTTTATCGAATACAAAAAAGTCCTGCAGCAAGCCGAAGAAGCTCGGCAAATGCTGTCTGAGAATAACGACGAAGAATTTAAGCAGATGCTTTTGGAAGAGATTGAGGACCTTCAGAATAAAAAGATCAGTCTGGAACATCAACTGAAAGTCTTATTATTGCCCAAAGACCCTAATGATGAGAAAAGTGTTATTATGGAAATCAGGGCCGGAACGGGCGGAGAAGAAGCAGCCTTGTTTGCCCAGGATTTATTCAGAATGTACAGCCGTTATGCTGAAATAAATGGTTGGAAAATCGATATTATGGATTCCAATTACACTGATATTGGTGGTATCAAGGAGATCATCTTCGTTATTGATGGACAAGGCGTTTACAGTAAATTAAAATATGAATCCGGTGTACACCGGGTACAAAGGATCCCTTCTACTGAATCAGGGGGACGTATACATACATCAGCCGCCACAGTGGCAGTTTTGCCGGAAGCAGAAGAAGTGGAAGTTGAAATAGACCCCAATGATTTGCGCATTGATGTTTATTGTTCCAGCGGACCTGGAGGACAATCGGTCAATACCACTCAATCGGCAGTGAGGATTACCCATATTCCAACCGGACTAGTGGTTACTTGTCAGGATGAAAAATCCCAACATAAGAATAAAGCTCAGGCATTAAGGGTTTTACGAGCACGATTAAAGGAAATTATGGAAGAGGAAAAAAATGCTGAATTGGCAGGGACTCGGAAAAGCCAGGTCGGCTCAGGGGACCGCAGTGAAAGGATCCGCACATATAATTTCCCTCAGGGACGGGTTAGTGATCATAGGATAAACCTGACTTTGCATAAGCTGGATATGGTTTTGGCAGGACAACTGGATGAGATTATTGAGGCGCTCACGACCTATTTTCAGACTGAGTTATTGAAAAAGGTGGAATAGTTGCAGCAGACTGATTGGAATATTTTATCTATTTTAGAGTGGACCACCCGGTATTTCAAAAGTAAAGGCATTACTGAACCCCGATTAGAGGCTGAAGTAATCATGTCCTTTGTGTTGAAAAAAGACCGGGTTTATTTATATGCTCATTTTGATGCCCCGGTAAGCCGGGAAGAAAGAAAAATTCTGAAGGAAGCTATCTTAAGAAGAGTTAACGGTGAGCCATCTGCCTATATTACCGGCAATAAGGAATTTATGTCATTGAATTTCCATGTAACACCGGCTGTTTTGATCCCGCGCAGTGACACTGAGGTGTTGGTGGAAAAAGTAATCGAACTGGCAGGGGGAAGAATAAACCTGAAAATATGTGATGTGGGGACGGGATCGGGGGCAATTGCCGTGAGCCTGGCTCTAAATTTGAAAGATCCTGTGATATTTGCCACCGATATATCGCCGGCTGCAGCAGCTATCGCCAAGCATAATGCGGAGCTCCATGGAGCTGACATAAAAATAGTGACCGGTGACCTGCTGGAACCGCTAAGAGATGAAAAGTTCGATTTTATTACTGCCAATCTGCCTTATATTGATGCTGCCAGTTATGAATTGCTGGAACGCAGCATTAAGAAATATGAACCACAGACAGCCTTATTGGCTGCCGGGGATGGATTGGAATTCTATCGGCGTCTGATCCCTCAGGCATTTGAATGTCTGAATCCAAATGGGTATTTGCTGTTTGAAATAGGTTGTGAACAGGGACAGGCAGCTATAGAGATCACCAGAGAGTTTGCTGACAGTTATATCATCAAGGATTATGGTGGGCGTGACCGGGTCATTGTAGCGCGAAAGGAAGAATAGGTTGCAAACAGAATATCTTAAAGTTGACCCCCATCTGAAAGAAGAACCAGCTTTAGATAAAGCTGTAGAATTATTGAATAGCTCTGAACTGGTAGCTTTTCCAACTGAAACCGTTTATGGTGTGGGAGCCAAGGTGTTTGATGAAACCGCGGTTAAAAAAATTTTTACCGTCAAAGGCCGGTCAGCAAGACGAGCACTGCTGGTCCACATTTCTCAAATAAAGCAATTATCGGGCATAGTCCAACAGATTACCCCTGATGCACGCCTATTAATGGATGAATTTTGGCCGGGACCTTTATCAATTATTTTACGGGCACACAAAAACCTATCCCCGGTTGTCACCGGAGGTAATCCTACCGTTGGCCTGCGTATGCCATCCCATCCCGTGGCCAGGAATCTGATCGACAAAACCGGCCCTTTGGCAGCAACCAGTGCTAACCTTTCAGGCCGTCCAAGCCCGCTGACTGCCGATCATGTAAAAGCAGACTTGAACGGAAAGATAGCTGCTATTGTGGACGGAGGCCCGGCCCTTCAGGGTATGGAATCGACGATCATTGATATGTGCCGGGAACCCTATCTCATTCTTCGGCTGGGCAGTATAACGGTCAGTGATCTAGAAAAGGTTCTGGGGAAGCAGTTAAGCATCAAGCAGGATGAAAGCGTGCAGAAACATTATGAAACAGGTTTTATATTGGAAGTAGCAAGAGATAAGCAGGATTTTCAGCGTCATTTGATTAATAACAAGCAGAAGGCCATGGGGATAATATACTTCGATCATGGGGAAAAAACCAGGGTACCCGATGGGTGTAATATTAAAGAAGAATATATTTTGGCGTTCAATGAGAACGGCAGTGAATTTTTTTCTATCTTAAGAGATGCCGAGCAAAAAAATCTTGAGGTCTTACTAATGGCCCCGCTCCCTGAATCTATAAATGAGTCATTGCGTGACAGAATTACCCGGGCGGCGCACATGGATAACAAAGGAGTATCATAAACTATGTTTGAGCAGCTGATCACCGTCGTATTTGTGGCGATCGTTCTGGGATTAGATGCATTTTCTCTCGCATTAGGCTACGGCCTGCGAGGAATATCCAGAGCTAGTGCTTTAAAACTCACCGGAACCATCACAATATATCACATTTTAATGCCGTTGATCGGACTTAACATAGGGATGGCAGCAGGAAAATTGTTGGGAATCTGGGCAGCCCGTTTGGGGGCAGCTGCTCTTGCCTACATTGGGCTGGAAATGCTGATAAAAGGCTACCAAGCGATCAAAACCAAGACGGTAACTTTCGCTGAAGTACGCAGTGTCCTTGAACCTACGGCCCAAAAAGTTATTAAATTGAAAGAAATACTTCTGTTAGGATTTTTAGTCAGCATCGATGCCTTGACAGTAGGATTCGGTTTAGGTACTTTAAGGGTGTCAATCCTGTTGACATGTCTCATTATAGGGACCATTGCAGGAGTCATGACCCTGACAGGCTTTTTTGGGGGAAGGTTATTTAGCCGCGTTGCTGGCAATTATGCGCAAATTGCAGGAGGGGTTATCTTGCTGGTACTGGCGGCTAAAATGCTTATCCAGGGGGGGATTCAGTGAAGAAGATATTACTGGTGTGCTCAGGTAATACTTGTCGGAGTCCTATGGCCAAAATCATCATGGAGCAGCTGTTGAAAAATGCCAATATCCACAACATAGCTGTGGAATCGGCAGGATTATATACCACCAACGGTCTGCCTGCCTCTGAAGCCGCGCAAATTGTAATGCAGGAAATGGGTATGGATATATCCACACATACCAGCCAGGTAGTGAATGAAGAATTGATGACCGAAGCCGATTTGATTCTTGCCATGACCAGAGAACACCGGCGTTTCTTGACCGGATTATTTCCGCAAAAAAAACATCAGATTTTTACTTTAGGGGAATTTATCGGGCAGCCAGAGCTGGATATAGAAGATCCATACGGATTAGGCCTGGAAGCTTACAGAAAGAGCGTTCAGCAATTAAAGGAAATTTTAACGGTGGTAATGAACTTCCTATAAAAACCAAAAAATACTCTGCAATTGAGGTGTGCCAAATTGAAAATCGTGATCGGCAGTGATCATGCCGGTGTAGAAATGAAACGGGAAATCAGCATTTTCTTACGGAAACTTGGATATGAAGTCATCGACTGCGGGACACATACAACTGACTCTGTCGATTATCCTGATATTGCTGAGCAAGTAACCTGTGAAGTACTTAAACAGAACATTCCCGGCATATTGATTTGCGGTACTGGTATTGGAATATCCATCGCCGCGAATAAAGTCGATGGGATACGGGCAGCGCTTTGTACCAACGAGTTCACCGCCCGTCTGGCCCGGCAGCATAATGATGCAAATATTTTAGCTCTGGGATCCCGTGTTACTGCTGTCAGTTATGCTCTGGAGATCGTAGATGTTTTTATAAAAACAGATTTTGAAGCAGGCAGGCATCACAATCGAGTAGAAAAGATCAAGCAAATAGAAAAAAAGTATTATGAGAGGAGTTAGTGTCAGGTGGACTATATAGAAAAATATGTACAGCCAATCGATCCGGAAGTAGCAGAAGCTATAGCCAGTGAAGAACAAAGACAGCATAATAAACTGGAAATGATCGCTTCAGAGAATTTTGTTTCCCGTGCCGTTATGGCAGCACAGGGTTCTGTTATGACCAATAAATATGCGGAAGGATATCCCGGAGCCAGATACTATGGCGGTTGTGAATTTGTAGATGTGGTGGAAACATTAGCGATCCAAAGAGCGCAAGAGTTATTTGGCTGCGAGCATGTTAATGTTCAGCCGCACTCTGGAGCCCAAGCCAATACAGCTGTATATTTCGCCTGTCTGCAGCCGGGAGATTCGGTTCTGGGGATGAATCTGAGCCATGGAGGTCATCTTACCCATGGCAGCAAAGTAAATATTTCCGGTAAGTATTTTAATTTTTCCGGATATGAAGTGGACCCAAATTCAGAGGTACTGAATTATGAAAAGATAGCAAAAATGGCACAGGAAATCAAACCGAAATTGATCGTAGCCGGAGCCAGTGCGTATCCGCGAAGGATCGATTTTGAAAAATTCCGTGCTATTGCTGATGAAGTCAAGGCACTGCTTTTTGTAGACATGGCCCATATCGCAGGCTTAGTGGCAGCAGGGCTTCATCCCAGCCCCGTACCTTATGCGGACTTCGTTACGACCACTACGCACAAAACACTGCGCGGGCCCAGAGGGGGCATAATCATGTGCAAAGAAGAGTGGGCACAGAAAATTGATAAAGCTGTTTTTCCCGGCATCCAGGGAGGACCCTTAATGCATGTGATCGCTGCCAAGGCGGTTTGTTTCAAAGAAGCCTTAACCAATGAATTTAAAGCCTATCAAAAAGCGGTATATGATAACGCGCAGGTCCTGTCAACATCATTATCTGATTCAGGGCTAAGACTGGTTTCCGGCGGGACAGATAACCATCTTATGCTGGTAGATGTGAGACCATGCGGATTAAATGGCAAGCAGGCTGAAGCGGTTTTAGAATCAATCAATATAACTGTAAATAAAAACGGGATTCCTTTCGATCCTGAAAAACCAACTGTGACAAGCGGAATAAGAATTGGTACCCCGGCCGTAACAACCCGGGGATTGAATACAGCTGATATGAAACTGGTCGCCCAAGCCATCGTTGGCGCTTTAAAAAACCCGGAAGATGGCAAATCCCTGGATGATGCCCGGCAGATTGTAGTGGAATTATGTAATAAATATCCATTATATAAATAGAATTAGAAAGAGGAAAGCATGGAAAGTATCATAAGGCCCAGCTGGGAAGATTATTTCCTGCAGGCAGCAGATCTTGTTGCCAGCCGTTCTACTTGTCTGCGCCGCCAGGTTGGTGCAGTATTGGTTCGGGATGAAAGGATCATTGCTACTGGATATAATGGAGCGCCGCGCAGTATTGCCCATTGTCTGGAGATTGGCTGCCTGCGTGAAAAGATGGGTATCCCTTCCGGGCAGCGGTATGAACTTTGCCGGGGGGTCCATGCTGAACAAAACGCAATTATTAACGCCGCTTATTATGGAGTATCAACAAAGGGTGCGGTTCTCTACTGTACAAATCAGCCCTGTTTGATTTGCGCGAGGATGATTATCAATGCAGGCATTATAAAGGTTGTACACCGGGGGAATTTTATCGATGATTTAGCTCTGGAATTCATGCAGGAAGCAGGTATAGAACTGGTAATAAGAAAGAAAGAGTAATTGCAAACCGGTAAGGGAAGGTGATTATTTGGATACGAAAACATTGCAGTTACCAAGACTAAATGGTCTCAATCCCAATTTGGAATCCACAGCGTTAAAACTTATGGAAGAAGCAGGAGAACTGGCACAGGCGATTGGTAAATACCGTGGTCTCAGCGGAGAACAGGTTAAACTGGATGAACAGACAGTAATCCAGGAAATCGCCAAAGAACTGCTGGATGTTGCTCAGACTGCTATCACAATGATGTTTGTAATGGAACAAGATTATGGCATCGATATTGATTCTGTTTTGAAAGAGCATTTGGAGAAGCTGGAAAGAAAAGGCTATCTGGCGCAAAATATTTAAAACAAAGAGCCTTTTATAAGACATGGTGGAATAAGCAGATAATTATGCTGAAAATTAAGAAATTTCCAAACCATTTTTTTCATTGTACATAAGGGTATTTTTGCTGGATTAAAAAAGGATTTTAGATTTTCATGACGAATACCAATCTAGGTATCCAAAGATTTTTTTAAAAGTGGTGAATCAATGCCTCAGCAAAACAAACACTGGGCTCGAGCTTTAAGTGATGCTTTGAATTTGACGACGACCATTGTCGCAGCAGTAGCTGTAGGGTATTTTGCCGGGAAATGGTTAGACGGAAAATTTGACACCGAACCTTGGCTGACTTTGTTAGGTTTTTTGTTAGGCTTGGCAACTGCTTTTAAAACAATTTTTGAACGAATGAACAGTGATAATAAAAAGAAATAGGAGGAATGGCCAAACAAACGATCTTAATTTTTGAAATCATCCAAAGCAATTACTTTGGTTGAAAGTTTTTGGGCAGTCTTTGGGGAGGGGCTGGACGGAAACTATAGTTAAAATCCAAATTAGGAAGGGGGGAAAAAGAGAATGATATTTGGTATGCACGATGGTGTCCTGTTTCACCTTGGCCCGATTCCGGTCGATCATTTGGTAGTGACACAATGGGTCATAATAGCTTTATTAGGAACAGTAGCATTTTTTGCTACCCGGAATATGCAGGAAATACCTCGTGGATTACAAAATGCTTTTGAAATGATCATCACCTGGGCCAACGAATTCTTCACTCAACTGATGGACAAACCGCACGTCGCCAAAAAGTGGGCTCCCTTACTTACTACCTTTTTCTTGTTTATTCTGGTAAGCAATTATAGCGGACTCCTTCCTGGCTCTGCCACCATTGATGGTTTCCAACCGCCGACCAGTAACTGGAACGTTACCATGACATTAGCCCTTATTACTTTTTTCTCTATTTATGTAGCCGGTATCTCGGAAAATGGTTTACATCACTTCAAACACTTTGTCAGTCCTAGTCCGGCAATGCTTCCGCTAAACCTGGTTGAAGAAGTGGCACATCCGCTTTCCCTGACAGTCCGTCTATTCGGGAATATTTTTGGCGAAGAAATGGTTATTGCTTATCTTTTATTTATGGCTCCATTTGTTGTTCCGGCAGCGATTATGGGGCTAAGTTTGCTTTTGGGAGCAATTCAGGCGATTGTATTTACGATTTTGTCAGCTAGCTACATAGCGGCGGCAACTGGAGAAGGTCATTAGACACAATTCACCATATCATTAAATTTTTGCTCAATGGATATCATTGGGAAAGAAAGGAGGGGAAAGAATGGGTGCAGCATTAGGTGCAGGTATAGCTGTATCTATCGCCGGAATCGGTGGTGGTATAGGAATGGGTGTTGCTGGAGGAAAAGCTTTTGAAGCCATTGCTCGGCAGCCTGAAGTCGGAGGAGATGTAAGAACACTTCTCTTTATTACACTGGCTTTTATTGAAACTCTAACTATTTATGGTCTGCTTATTGCCTTTATGTTAGTAGGTAAAGTTGAATAAGCGTGCAAAGCAACCTGATACCACTTGGATTTAGATTTGTGGGCGACAGGGCACCTGTCATACCGGCAGACCATGCCCTATCGCCCCCAATACTATATGTTGTAAAGATTGGAGGTAGCACATCCGTGATAAGGGATAAAAGATTTCATTTATCGGTCCTCCTTTTAACGATAATCATGGTCTTAGGGTTTGCGACCTTGTGCATGGCTTCAGGAGACGCCTCTGGAACAGCGATCCCTCAACCACCAGGGCAGACTCCTGCATTTGGGAACTTATTTGTTATAGGTTGGACAGCAGTAAACTTTTTTGTACTGCTGGCTTTATTATACAAATTCGCTTTTAATCCGATTAACGCAATGATGGATCAGAGAGCTGCAACGATAGAAAGTTCCTTGAAGCATGCGGAAGAGGTCAGAATCGAAATCGATCAAATGAAGAAAGAAACCCAGGCTAATCTTGCAGATTCCCGCAAAGAAGCTCAGGAGATCGTTGCCAGAGCGACGAAAGCTGCGGAAGATGCAAAAACAGAAATAATAAACAAAGCCCATGAGGAAGCCGATAACTTTAAAGTGAAAGCGAAAGCAGAAATCGAAGCAGCAACGGAACAGGCCAAGAAAGAGTTGAAAGATACTTCTGCCGTTCTGGCTATTATGGCTGCGGAAAAACTACTGGGAAGAGCTATTACAGATGAAGACCATAAAAAAATGGTCGACCAGTTCGTTAATGAAGCGGGAGATATGCTATGTTAAACAAGAGCGTCGCTAGGCGCTATGCTGAAGCATTCTTTAGCATTGGCCGGGAAACGGAGAGCATCGACCGGTTTCAACAGGAACTGCAGGTCATCGTTGACACGATCAATGAAACGGAAAACCTGAAGGAATACTTTGGGCATTTACTGATACCTGCCAAGGAGAAAAAGGATATTGCCGCCAAGATATTCAGCGGCAAAATATCTTCTACCTCCTTAAACTTCCTGATGATGGTACTGGATAAACGCCGCCAGGCTTATCTGGAAATAATCCTGGAAGAGTATAACAGCATGGCAGATGAAGTGAAAAATGTTACCAAAGCAGAACTTATTTCTGCCCAGGAGGTATCGGAAGCTGAGGTTAAAGCACTGGCTGAAAAGCTTTCTGCATCAACCGGCAAAAAGGTACAGCTGGAGCAGACGGTTGACCCTTCGTTATTAGGCGGAATCAAGATTCGCATAGGTGACCAGATAATGGATGGCACCATTGCCAAGAAACTGGAAATGCTAAAGACGCAATTGATGCAAGCAAAGTTAAGTTAAGCGATAGGGGTGAGCATGTAAATGAGTATTAGACCGGAAGAGATTAGCGCTATTCTAAAAGAACAAATCGAGCGCTACCAATCCGAGGTCGAAGTCAGTAATGTTGGCTCTGTTATATACGTTGGAGACGGAATCGCGCGTGTGTATGGATTACAGGGAGCCATGGCTGGCGAACTACTGGAGTTTCCAGGTGGAACCTACGGAATGGTTCTTAACCTCGAGGAAGATAATGTAGGCGCAGTTTTATTAGGCGGTTATTCACATATCAAAGAAGGCGATGTTGTCAAAGCAACCGGCAGAATCATGGAAGTTCCGGCTGGTAAAGCCATGCTGGGCAGGGTTGTTAATGCACTGGGTCAGCCGATAGATGGCAAAGGTCCTATCAATACCGATACATTCCGTGCAATCGAGCGTGTAGCTCCCGGGGTTGTAACCCGTTCTCCAGTTAACACGCCAATGCAGACCGGATTAAAAGCTATTGACTCCATGGTCCCGATTGGCAGAGGTCAGCGTGAGCTTATCATTGGTGACCGTCAGACCGGAAAGACAGCTATTGCTGTTGACGCCATAATCAACCAGAGAGAAAAGAAAGATATGATCTGTATCTATGTTGGTATAGGTCAGAAGCAATCAACCATAGCAGGTATCGCTGCGAAACTGGAAGAAATGGGAGCTATGGAATATACCATAATCGTAGCAGCAACAGCATCAGAACCTGCACCGCTGCTTTATATGGCACCCTATGCTGGTGTCGCTATGGCAGAAGAATTCATGGAAAGTGAAAAAGCAGATGTATTAATCATTTACGATGATCTATCCAAACATGCGGTAGCTTATCGTGAAATGTCACTGTTGCTTCGCCGTCCACCCGGTCGTGAAGCTTATCCGGGAGATGTTTTCTATCTGCATTCCCGTTTATTGGAAAGAGCTTGCAAGCTGAATGAAGATCATGG
>DBRM01000040.1 GCA_002305965.1 Syntrophomonas sp. UBA1368 | reverse complement strand
GCAGAAATGCAAAAAACCACTTGCACAATTGACGAGTGGTCACAGGATGAAAATTATGATCATATAATATCCCTTCTCGGCAACTGGCTGGCATAGCGGGAATTCCCACGTTAGCCCCTGTAGCTTTGCGTCACCCTTTTTCAAGGGGTTTGCCTTTATTCTGTTGGGCTTGTTTGTGATACGAAGGTTTCAGATGTTTACCTGCAGCATAGCGGCATCTTATGCTTCAATCGTAGCTCTGCAAGCCGGGCATCACTCTCCTTCCTTCTTTTTTTCCATATATTACAACTTGGACTTGCAATACATTCTATGATACCAAAATATGACTGTCAAGGATTAATTTTGGATTATTTTTTTTAATGTCTTGACCAAAGTATTATTATTCATATATCATATATATACGTATCCATAGATAAAGGCAAACCCGTCGAAAGACGGGGACGCAAAGCCAAGGGTCTAAAGCCATGAGGTTATGACAGCCGGTTGCCGGGGCGATATAAATCTATCAGCTGACCTGCAACCTGCATCGCAGGTTTTTTTATTTTTATAATGTCAAGAAATCCTTAAAGGCTAAACGGTTCAGGCACCAGGAATGAAAAGGGAGGACAGTTACCATGGCAAAACCATTTTTCGGTGGCAGCAAGGAAGTCCCGCCGGCTAAAACTGAGCCGGTCCAAAATCCGGTCTATAATGATGTGCAAAATGTACAAAGCAGAAATGCGCTGCAAAGCCAAATCGATTCCTTGCAGGCTGAAATCAGACAAGCCCGGGAAAAACTGGCGGCAGCTGAGAATCAGGTGAACGAGCTGCAGGCTAAAGTGGAAGAATATCGCAACAAAGAGGTCCAGATTGCAGAAGTAATGATCAATGCCCAGATCAGCGCCCAGAGGCTGGAAGCCCAGGCCCGGGTCCAGGCAGAAATGCTGCAGCAGCAGACCGATGAGGAACTGCGCCGCAAAAATCAGGAACTGGAACTGCTGCGCATGAAAGTACAGCTCTTCAAGCAGGATATGCACGAACGTATCGACCATTATAAAGCATCTCTGGACAGAACCTTTGAAACAGACGAAGAAATTGCCTTCACACCTACTCTGATAAGCAAAGATAAAAAGAGCGATAAACTTATCGGCTAACCGGCCATATAAGTTAACAAGGAGGACGCTGGCGTGGAATACCAAAATGATTTTCAATCCGGCTTTACTGATAATCCTGAAATAATGGCTTTATCCAATGAATTAGCTGGAATTCAAGCCGCTTATTCTTTGGCGCTGGAGAAAACGGAAGAGTTGACTGACGAGATCAAGGAACATGAATTCCGTCTGAATTATTTTGATGCCTCCATGGAGGAAGGACAACGGCTCGCTTCCGAAGTACTCCGCGGTGCGGGACTCAGAGTCGAAAACATAACCACTACTGCCAACCGGGTGATTATACCGCAGCGGAAACTGATCGCCCGAATCGAAAATGAAATCAACGAATTAAGCCAGGTGCTGGCTTCCCTGACGGCTGCCGCTGAAAGCCCCGCCGCGGATAAAAGCCAGCCGGCCAAAGATAATATCGAGATCCTGCCCCCCTTCCCACATAAGAAGATTACTACGGAAACATCCGTTTATAATATGACTGAAACTGCTGCAGGTCCGGCCCAAAAAATTGATGAGGAACCTGCGATCCAGCTTGTGGAAGAAGAACCGCCGGTACAAATGCAAGAGCAGGAGCTCGTTGCTAAAAAGCCTGCCAGAAGAATGAGCATGCTTGATCTGGTGGCGGATGATTCCGAGGACTTTATATCGGAGGAGGTACAGCCCGCCGATACGTTAGCAGGGACGGATATCATCAGCCCGTATCAATCTCAGTCATCCGACCACACCACAACTGATACGCTTGTAGGGGCGGATATCATCCGCCCGCATCAATCTCTGTCATCCGACCACACTACAACTGATACGGTTGCTGAGGCCCAGGAGCCTGAACCGCCTATGACCGCAGCGCCGGTGGTAAAAAGTCCGCTGCCGCGGAAAATTTTCCTGCGTCCGGCAGGTAAAAGGAACTCGCAGCCCAAGCCAGTCATGAAAAATAAATGGCCCGCGCAGAACGTTGAAGATGTGGAAGCTGCAGCTGTGCCAGTGGAAGAGCCTTCTGTTACCCCGGATCGTCTCCCGCAAAAGCCGGAAGCAAAACCGGAAATTTTGCCGGAAGAAACGGATAAGACCTTGCTGAACCTGGAAGTGCCCTTGCGTTTCAGCTTTTACGATGGTGAAGTCCAGAAGCAGGAAAACCTGCGCAGTCATGAATGGCTGGTCAAAATGCTGATCAAGATCCCGGAAGACAATTACGAATTTGTGCGCTACGGCAAAGGGCCCCAGGACATTAAATCCACCCTGCTGCGTTATGACAATGGCGTTTTAAACGATATATATCCCTTTGATGTCATTACTCCCAGCCGGCCCAACATCGCCATGTATTTCTTCAACTGCCTGGAAGACAATGTTTCCTTCATGAAACTGCGCTTAAGAGAAATAAGCATCTGGGAAAACCAGACCTTGCTGATGCGGATCAATCATCGCAATAAAGTGCTGGATGAGCTTTTGCAAAGCGGGGACGATATCCTGGAAAACCTGCGCGATAAATTATAATCAGTAAAAATGATTTGAAAAAAAGACACCGGACTTGTTAAGAAGCCCGGTGTTTTCGTTTGTTATGAGATCACTTCCTGTCGGCGTAGAGCTGTCCCGCCGATGCCCAGTTTTCCCGGGGATATTCCTCGATGACCATTTGCACTGTTTCCGGTTTGACCTTCAGGATACGCACCGTTTCCCGGGTCAAGACCTCAGCCAGTTCCCGTTTCTGTTCCGTAGTCCGTCCTTCCAGCATCTTCACGTTTATAAAAGGCATGCCCATTCCTCCCTGAAGCGTAAGATCGTTTTTCTATTCATTTTATTATAGTTTTACAAATTGTCCAATTTTAAACCTCAAGGAGAAATTCCTGTCTTTTAAAAGGTAACAGCACTTTTTCGGCGAATATTTTTTAAGTGCCTGTTTTAGAATCAATTTAAAAATACAAAGAAGGTGTATTGAATCTATGAAAACCATCTTCATTTCCAGTACCTTCAGGGATATGCAGCAGGAACGGGATGTTCTGGCGATGGATGTCCTGCCGGAAATAGCTGCTGCGGCCGAAAAGTACGGTGAAAACGTATCCTTCGTGGACCTGCGCTGGGGAGTCGATACCAGTGAACTGGAAAGTGCAGAAGGCGCCCGCAAGGTACTTTCCGTCTGCCTGGATGAAATCGAAAGATCCCATCCTTATATGATCATTATACTGGGTGAACGTTATGGTTGGGTGCCGGAGCGCGAAATGCTGGTGAATGCAGCGGGCAGTAAAGGCCATGCCATCGAAGATGACTTTAAAAGCGTTACCGCCCTGGAAATAGAATATGGTGCTTTGTCTGCGAGCGGACAGCTGGATCGCTGTCTTTTTTATATGCGGGAGCCGCTGCCGCTGGACCAAATGAGCCCGGAGGCCAGAGCCCTTTACCAGCCGGAATCGGATGAACACCGGCAGAAGCTTCTGGATTTAAAGGAGAAAATTACCGCCAAAACCGGCAATCCCATCAAAACCTATTCGGTGAACTGGGATGCAGTAAAGCAGTGTCCCACTGGTTTGACTGCTTTTGCTGACATGGTGCTCAGTGATTTAAAGGCACTGCTGGCGGATGAATGGGAAGAATCTGCTTCACTTTCCCCCCAGGAACGGGAAATAAAAGACGTCTGGCACATTTTTGACAGCAAAAGCGCACGTTTTGCAGCTATGCAGGCGATGTGTGCAGACTACCAGCAGGAGATCCTGGCAGAAACAACCCGGCTTTTCGTCTTAAAAGGCAAAGAAGGCTGCGGCAAGAGCTTTTTTATGGCCAAAATAGCTGCTGATCTCAGAGCCCAGGGCCTGCAGGTCATGCCCTTTATCTGCGGCAACAGCGAATATTCCTTGAGTGCCTACGCTTTTATTCAGCAGGCTGTTTATTTTTTGGAGACTTCTTTGGGTATAAAGACTCCTTCCGATGTTGGAATAAACCAGGACCGATCCTACTTTGAACTCCGCGACCGCTTATCCCTGTTGATCGAAAAATATGACCGGGAAAACAGTGAAACACTGATTTTTATAATAGACGGACTGGAATATCTGCAGGGTGAAAATGCTTTGCGTTTTGACTGGCTGCCGGATATATTGCCGGGCAGCGTCCGTTTTGTATGCTCCTGCCTGGACAATGCCGATCTGAAGCTGCCGATCCTGTTTTCAGCGAATACTGTGGTGCGGCAGGTGATGCCTATACCGGAGGCGGAAAGGGTCAGGCTCATTAACGAAATGACCGCAGCCTCCCATAAACAGCTCCACGCCTCTGTAATAGAGAAGCTGGCCAGTCTTCCCCAGGCGGATGACCCCTTATATCTATCCATGCTGATCGACCGGATGCTGCTTTTCAACAGTGATGATTTTGGCGAGATCGCCCGGCGGGGCAATGATATGGCGGCCATCAACCAGTACCTGGGTGAGATCATCGATACTGCTCCCCGGGATGTGAACGGGCTCTGCATCGCAGTGATATCAGAGGCAGGATCCCGGATCAGTAAACCTCTGACCGACCATACCCTGCGTTTCCTGTCTCTTTCCCGATACGGGCTGCGGGAGCAGGATATCAAAGCACTGCTGGAGGCAGAAGGCACAGGCTTCAATGCCCTTGGTTTTTCACGATTGATAAAATACATGCGCTCCTACCTGATCAGAAGGCCTGACGGACGCATCGACTTTGCCCATCAGAATATCCGCAGCGGCATCATTCAGGCCATGGGACGGCAAACCTATAAAGCAGATTCCCTTTTATATATGAGTTATCTTAAGACCCTGCCTGTGTCTGACCCTTTAAGAAGTGATGATATGATCCTCCATGCCTGGCGCTGCGGGGATGAAGAGGCACTGGTCCGGCAGGTGGCTGACCTGGACGAGAAAACCATGCCCGGACCGTTTCTGTCTGCAGCAGAGCAAATCAAGATCATCGCCGGCAGCAGCCCGGAATGGATCTGCTGTGCTGTGGAAGACTACGGGGATACCCCGGAAGGTAAGAAGTTTATAAACAAACTGTCTTTTACCATCTGCAATCATTTCGGTGATTCCTGGAAGGAGCAGCATGCGCTGGAGATCATTTTGGAACCTTTATGCCGCCAGTTCAAAAAACAGTATCAGGCAAGTCAGGCCGAGCTTGTCCAGCTTGTACAACTGCAGCATAAGCTGGCTGTTGCTTATAAAACGCAGGGCAGTTATGATGCTGCCCGGGAGCTTTATGAATGGGGTACTGCGGAACTGATAAAGATACCGCAGAAATCACTGCTGGAGAAAACCTGGCTGGCTTCATGCTGGCGGAAGCTGGCTGTTATTTATAAAAACCTGGGAAATTATCAGGCTATGCAGGCAAATATCCAGCAGGCAGTTACGCTGCAGGAAGACATCGTCAAAGAATCGGATCAGCTGAATGATTTAAAAAACCTGGCGGCTGCCTATGAACTGCTGGCTAATGTAGAGAATTATACGGGGCAGCTGGAAGGCCAGCTCTTGCATAGTTTGCAGAGCGCCGAAATCCGCCGCCTGGTGCTGGAGAAAGAAAATAGTGCTGACAACAGGAGGAAACTGGCCTCTTCCTATGCCTTTGCGGTAATGTCCCTGTCTGCCCAAAACAGACTGGAGGAGGCTGCCGGGTATTCCCAAAAGGTGCTGGAAATAAGGGAGCCCCTGGCCAGGGAGCTGCGCACCCCGGTGATGCTGCAGGAACTTGCCCTGGCCTATAATGACCTGGCTGCGGTTTACATGGAACTTTCCAGGTTTGAGGAGGCCGGAAAAGCTCTCGAGGCTGCCGGGCCTATCTTCGAAAAATTACTGGAAAGCCAGGACACGGCCCGGGCCAAAATAGATCTGGCCAACTATTATCATAATTATTGTCATTATTATAGCGATCAGCAAAAATATGCCCCAGCGCTTGAGTGGATGCAGAAAGCCGCGGGGCTGCGCAGAGAAGTTTACGAGGAACTTAAGACTGCTGCCGCCCGGGAGAAATATGAGGCGACCCTGGTATATATCGAAAATCTGGAAAAGAACCTAACTGACAGTTCCTCAGGCACTAAAGCGCCTGAGATCACCCCGGCTCAGAAGCTCATGCATCAGGCGGCAGTTGCCATTAATGACGGGCAGCAGATCATGAACAGCGATCCTGCCACGGCCAGGCAGAAATTCGAATTGGGCATCCAGCTGGCACAAAAGGCCATCGAGTTGGACTCCGGCCACCGCAACCGCAATTTTTTGGCCTATGGCTATTATATACTGGCCACCCTTTTAAAAGATGAACCCAAGTATCAGGCTCAGTGCTGGAAAAAGTGCAGTGATATCTGGATCGAGCTCTATGAAAAAGCCCCGGACAAGGAGACCCGTAATCTTTATAAGGAAACCTATGACAATGCAAAAAAACTTTTAAAAATGGCACGGAAAATGGGGGTTAAATAAGCCAAAGGAAGGATCGTCATGAATAATTTAACCAGGTATATCAATGATTTTTTCGCTGAACTGGAGGTTTTCGAGGATATCGCCCGTGGTCACTGTTATAAGGCGTTCATACAGCAGGCGGTCCTGGATTTTCTGGAAAGCGAAACCAAGGAAAAGGCGCTTTTGGTTTACGAAGCTTTTTTTGATAGTTACCGGATCAAGCTGGAGGGTGAAAGCAACCCCTTTATCGACTTGCTGGACGTGCTGAAAAGCTATGAAGAAAACGCAGCAGCCATCATCGATAAACAGCGGGACCATTACATCCACTCGGTGAATGTTTTCATTCTGGGACTGTGTGTGTATGGTCAAAACACTGGCTATCGTTCATCCTTTGCTGCCACTTGCCTGGATAAATCTGATTATCCCTATTCTTATGACACCAGACATGAAGAATTTTTCTATCGCTGGGGGATCGCCTCCCTGTTCCATGACGTGGGTTATCCGGTGGAGATCATCGGCCAGCAGATAAAAAAATTCATGGACTTTGCTGCCAGCGTCGAGGGCGGCAAGGGGAGCAAAATAATATCCCATCTGGAATTTGACAACTTTGATGAACTTAACTCCATTGCGGAAGTGATCCCCAAACGTGATTTTACCCGGAATTATTATGAGAAATACGACAGCTGTGTGTATGTGGATCTTTTAAAACCCGTCGACCTGCTGGCTCACCGGCTGCATCTCTCCCTGGGGGTCGACCTTAAGGCCATAAAGAAGTCTCTGGATGACTTTACCGCAGTCATGGCGAAAAATGGCTTTATCGATCATGGTTATTACAGCGCCATAATCGTGCTGAAGTGGTACGGCTTCCTGATCCAAAGCTGTCATTACAAGCCGGAATATTTTTTCTATCCGGTGTTGGACAGTGCCAGCGCCATATTGCTGCATAACTACTATAAGAACGGCATCATGAAGCCGCCTTTCAGTAAAGGGAGACTGGCCCCCCGGGAGCACCCAGTGGCCTGGCTTCTCATCCTCTGTGATGAACTGCAGGAGTGGAACCGAAAAGCATACGGAATTCTGGATAAAAAACGCACCCATGCTGCCGAGGCGTCGCTGGTGATTACCGATCAGCGTCTGGAAGTGACCTATTTGACCAGGCGGGGCACCCTGCCGGAACAGTTTGCCGCTCAAAAAGAAAACCTGCTGGGGCAGCTGCTGAATATGGATCTGATCTTTAACCGCGGTTTTACAGTGGGCTGTCAGGCTCTGGATAGTCTGGCACTGCTGGCTGGCGGCATCAAGCAGGATACTGCTGTAATGCCTCGTCCTTTGCTGGATAACCTGGAAAAGCTGGCCATCGCTATCCATGAACTATTTAACCAGAAACGGCTGCAGCGCCGCCCGGATGATCCCCTTGAATATCCCCGTTTCGCCGACCTGCCTGACAGTCTGAAATATTCCAACCTGCGCCAGGCCCGCAGTATCGCTGACAAACTGGAACTGATGGGCTGGGAAATGCGCGCAAAAGGCATCCCCGGTGAAGTCCTGACGGAAATCCCGGAAGAAATCGTGGAAGCTCTGGCCGTATTCGAACATGATGACTGGGTAAAAGAGCGGACTCTCTCCGGCTGGGTCTACGGAGAAACCAAAGATGCTGAAAAGAAGATCAGCCCTTATTTGGTGCCATATGAAGAGCTCAGCGAAGAGATCAAGGAGCTGGATCGGGATACCATTAGAAACCTCCCGGAACTGCTTGATATGATCGGTATGGCTGCGTATGTGAAGGCTGGCTGTTCCTGATTGGATAGGCTTTGCAGGCCAGTTGATCTTACTCCAGACATTTGGGGTTGAGATACTTATCTTCCACGATGCGGCCGTCGCTCATGACCAGGTAGCGGTCGGAGCGCTGGGCCAGCTCCGGGTTATGGGTAACCATGATGAAACTGGTCTTAAACTGACGGTTGACGGTCTGCAGCACGGAAAAAACTTTTTCGGTGTTGGCGGTATCCAGATTGCCGGTGGGCTCGTCGGCTAATATCATGCGGGGCTGGTTGATCAGGGACCGGGCGATTGCTGCCCGCTGCTGTTCGCCTCCGGATATGGCATTGGCACGGCTATTCAGCCGGTGGCTCAGTCCCACCATATCTAAAAGCTCTGCCGCGCGTTTTTCTACTTCCGGTTTGGCCTTGCCGGCATAGATCAGGTGCGGGATCAAAACATTTTCCAGCACCGTAAACTGGGGCAGCAGAAAATGAGACTGGAAGATAAAGCCCATGGTGCGGTTGCGGAACATCGCCAGCCCGTCTTCATCCAGGTCATTTAAACTGGTGCCGCCGATAAAAACTTCCCCTTCCGTACTGTGGTCCAGGGCGCCGATGATATTGAGCAAAGTGCTTTTCCCCGAGCCGGAAGCACCCAGCATCGCAGTGAATTCTCCTTCCCGGATCTCCAGATCGATGCCGTGCAGAACCCGGGTCTTCACTTTGTCGCCGAAGTCTTTGGTTATTCCCTGGGTCCTGATCAATACATCAGCCATTGCGGATCACCTCGATAGGATTGATTTTGGATACCTGCCGTGCCGGCAGGTAGGCTGAAAGGGTCGATGCCAGTACTGTAGCCGTGATAATGATCGCCGCAGTGCCCGGCTTGACCAGCAGGTTGTAATCCTGTTTGGCCAGAACCACA
>DBRM01000013.1:13521-16179 GCA_002305965.1 Syntrophomonas sp. UBA1368 | reverse complement strand
TGTCACGGGGACGGCATACCAATGTCATAAAGCTTAACTTACAATGTTTTACAATGCCCTTCTTTTGTTAGCCGGATATTTCTTTTTTCTTGAAGGCTCCTTCCGTGAGAAATGCCTATCTGGGCGTATTGGAACAAGGTTTTTGGTGATACTCTCCATGGCCTTATCAAATAACATTTGGCGCTTGTGACTATCATCTTCAAGCAAGGATCTGATTAGTGTTTTTGTCATTTTACCTACAAGGATATTCATATTTACCTTGTATTCGTATTTGCGACCTTCCTTATTTACAATCGCATTTTCATTGGCTTCCGCTTGGGCCAGCGACATAAGATTTGCTAAATATATACACGCGTAAAAGTCTTGCATTATGGCTATTGGATTGGCTCCGGAGAAATTCTCCAGTTCGTATTTACTTTTAAGTTGATTATATTTAACCTCTATACCCCAGCGCTTGAAGTATAAGGTTTTAAAGTCCTCAAGGATAAAACTTGTATCCATAATATTTGTTACTAACTTTTCCGTTTCTCCGGAAGATAGGGCAACATTAATTATCCGTAATGATAATGTCTTGTTTTGGTAAAAACGGGTAACAACCTGATCAGGTTCGTTAGCTTCATCAAATTCTGAGTTGAATTTATTTGCTTTAACTTNNACTTCATTAAATATTTTAATTTCTTACTTTCGAGATATTCAAACATATCGTCTGAAGGGTATCCTCTGTCAAATATGAATAGATCATTTTTATACCCTTTATTTCCAAGGCGTTCTATAAGTTCTTTGGCCACAGTCCTTTCAGCTGCTTTCCATGTGCGAATATCGGATTCAAGTATGCAGTCGTTTTCAATGTCATAAATTACAGTTGCCATTGCCCTAGCCTGCTGTTTATTGCTTTGGTTATGATGATAGCCAAAGTGATCCCTATTGATTGCGGTATTCGGTATTTCCGTTATGCTGCCATCAATAGATAACAACCTATAACTCCTATACCTCTTGAAATTGTCATCATCATAAAACCAACTGATGAAGCCCTCGTTGAGTTGTACAAAAGCTTCAGGCTTGATTTTCTGCCTAAGCTGGGAAAAAGCTTGTTTAGTCATAGATTTCTCTCCACCACGAATGAAGTTGAACCATTCATCTAATTCGATTTGCAATGACTTTCTAATTCCTTTTAAAATGAAATATATTGCTTCCTTGAAATTCATTTTAGCTGATCCTTTTGTGAAAAATGAACTCTTTGTACGATTATCGAACAAGAAGGTGGGGGTTTCAATATGACTCTTTGCAAAATCCAGGTAAACCATTAATTTTTTTGTCATTTCATACACCTTGCAATCAAAAGATATACCATGAAAAGGTATCCATTTTGATTTTGGGGTGGTTTTGGAAATGTCAAGTGTTTTTAGCTATTTCGTAACTTTTTTATTGTGTTTTTGGGGCAATTCCATTTTGTGTAAGTTAAGCTTTATGACANNGACAGGGTCGTCTGCCCCTACAGTTACGACGTATGAACACAGGAACCCACTTTCAACTTTCTATTCTACCCCAGCTTCAGGCCTTTCTTGCGGGCTATTTCATTGTCCTGCCGCTCATACAGTTTTTCACATAAACCGTTGACTACCATTTCCGGCAATCTGGTTATTGTCCGGCCGGTGGTTAAAGCATAATAGTAGGTACGGGCAGCCTTTTCCAGCAATTCAACATTACGAAATGCATTTTCCATTGAAATTCCCATACTTATTGCTCCATGATTCTGGACAATATAGCTGTTGCAGCGGTTACTCAATTGATGTATCACATTTTGCGATAGCAGATGGCTTCCTGATAACCCGTAAGGTATGACATCTATGGTATGCCCGATATTGAAAGTGACTTCGTCAAATATGGCCGGGATGGGTTCATTGATCAGGGCGAAAATACTGGCATAAATCTGGTGGGTATGCATGATGGCGTTAACATCCAGTCGATGTTTGTATATTTCTATATGCATTTCGGTTTCAATGGAAGGTTTGAACTTGCCTTCCAGGACATTCCCATTAAAATCAACAATACAAATATCCTCGACGTGAATTCCAAAATAGTCCATGCTGGTGGGAGTAACAGCGATCAGGTTTTCCCCATCGATCAGCATGGAAGTATTGCCTCCGGTTCCGATGGTATAGCCTTTTTGTGATAACAGCCGACTGTATTCCAAAACTGTTTCTTTATAGGATTGGTACTTACTCATAATCCAGCACCCCTTTTAACTATATTTCTATGTAGCCTAATATATCACAACTAAAAATACTTTTAAAACCAATATAGCAAAAAGAATTTCTATAAAGTCGGCGGATACCAGAGCGAGCAAAAAAGGTTAAGAGCAAGGCGACCAGTAAGCCCGTGATTGAGGCGTACATGAGGTACGTCGATTGAACGGGCTTACTAGGTCAACGCGGCTATTAGCCTTTTTTGACGGTCTGGAAGAGCTGCCCGCGGCAGCTCTTGAAAAATGTACTATTAAAAGGGGATTCGATTTGTTTTGGACCAGATTTTCATTTCTTTGGCGGCCTTGAGCAGATCATCTCTGAAATCAGGATGGGCTATGTTTATCAGCGCTTCTGCCCTGCCCCACACCGATTGGGCTTTCATGCTTGCAATCCCGTATTCAGTCACCAGATA
>DBRM01000013.1:7422-13412 GCA_002305965.1 Syntrophomonas sp. UBA1368 | reverse complement strand
TCAACTTCCATGATATTGTTGATGGCGATCATATTGTCATTTAAAGCTACATTTGCAGGATTATTGGTATAATCTACGGTATATGACGCGCAGCGGGGATTTCCGTTTATGAAATCATAGGTTTCCTGGGTCCCCAGGCAGAAGGAATAGGCGCTCTTGTTTATATCCCGGGCTTTTTTAGCATTGGTTATTTTCCCGGCTTTATACAGTTTCGTATAAGCGTCACAAAACATTTCGCTTTGTACTCCCAGGTCTTTTAGATCTGAATCCGCAATCAATGTGCCGATGGTATTGGGAAGACTGCCGATTCCTAACTGCAGGCAGGCACCATTGGGTATTTCACTCACGATCAGTTCAGCAATCTTTTTTTCTTCAGGTGTGGCTTCAGGAACCGGGGGAAGTGCAAAGACAGGTGAATTACTTCCTTCAATAATATAATCGATCTCATCAATATGTAGATACTCATCACTGCCACCCAGGCATAGGGGCAAATTTTCATTTACTTCTACGATAACTATTTTTGCGTCTAAAGCGATCCCTCGCAAATGGGAGTTTCCCAGACCGAAATTAAAACACCCGCTGTTATCCATAGGTGTTGTCTGGCAAACCCATACATCCGGCCAGATTTTTTTATAATCAGAACTATAGGCCATCATAGTGGCTTCATGATAGTTGAATGGCAGGTGAGTGACCAGACCGAAATCCCCGGCTTTGCGGTCCAGGGCAGTAAAATACCAGCTGAAACACTGAAAAGTCTTTTGCTCAGGGTCTTTAAGCAAAACCTGCGGTACCGGCAGAACGGTCCCGATAAATCGAACCGATACATTCTCAAAACCTTCTTCACCGGCCCGGTCACCAAGTGCTACATCAAAATCAATTGGTTTGCAGGCAAAGGCACCATAGTCAACGATCGTGTTGGACTCCACCAGCCTTGCTGCCTGTTCCGGTGTAATGAGCTTTCTTTTATACTCCTCCATATAAGTACTCATCCAATACCCCCCTTATTATTGCTTTTGTGGCAATTTTAAAAATTTAAAATATTTCTTCTATTATAACACTGTAAAATTATTTTGAATAAAAATCACGATATTTTGTAGAAATTCGCATATCATAAAATATTGCATAATGCTTAATATAAATGGCATGATGATTTCAATAGGAGGTTTTAATATGGAACAAAAGGAAGAAACAAAGCTGGCAACCTTTGCCGGAGGATGTTTTTGGTGTATGACAGCCCCTTTCGAAGAATTGCCCGGCGTAACTAAAGTGGTATCCGGGTATACCGGCGGAACTAAACCATTTCCTACTTATCAGGAAGTATGCGGCGGGAATACCGGACACCTGGAAGCAGTACAGATCACTTATTACCCCAGGATCATTTATTACCGGGATCTTCTGGAAGTATTCTGGCGGCAGATAGATCCCACTGATGAAGGCGGGCAATTTCATGACCGCGGTACTTCCTATCAGACGGCAATATTCTATCATGATGAAGAACAGCGCCTTGAAGCTGAAAGTTCCCGCGAGCAGCTGCAAAAAAGCGGCCGTTTTAAAAAGCCCATCGCAACCAGGATTCTACCGGCATCGGTTTTTTATCCGGCAGAAGAATACCACCAGGATTACCATCATAAAGAACCGTATCATTATCAGCGTTACCGCGAAGCATCAGGGCGGGATTATTTCATCAAGCGTCACTGGGGCGATGACAAAAAGAATCTGCGCAATCAATTAACAAAAATACAGTATGAAGTGACCCAGAACAATGCCACTGAAGCGCCTTTTGACAATGAATACTGGAACTATAACGGTGAAGGGATCTATGTTGATATTGTTTCCGGTGAGCCTTTGTTTAGTTCTTTGGATAAGTTTGAATCGGGATGCGGTTGGCCAAGCTTTACCCGGCCTTTGGAGGATGCCAATATAAAAGAAAAAAAAGACACCAGCCATTTTATGATCAGAACGGAAGTAAGAAGCCGTAAGGGGGATTCACACCTGGGGCATGTATTTGACGATGGTCCTGCACCCACCGGTCTTCGCTATTGCATCAATTCGGCATCACTGCGTTTTATCCCCAAAGAAAAGCTTGATCAGGAAGGTTACGGCAAATATTTGTCCCTGTTTGAATAAGATCTGGATAAAGTATTACTGTTCCAATTGATTTGCTTTCTTATTTCTAACCAAAATAAAAAGGGATCAGTTTTGTACTGATCCCTGTCATTCACATCAATTATCTGTAGTTGCTTCTCCTTGCCTGGAAACAATCTCTGCAATAGATCGGTCTTTCGCCAGTGGGTTCGAAAGGAACCGTAGTTTCAACGCCACAGGAAGCACATACTGCACTGTGCATTACGCGTTCTTCTCTGCGGTTTCCGCCGCCGTATCCGGCGCGCTGTTGTTTGCGGGCTCTTCTGCAGTCCGGGCAACGTCCAGGTTCATTTTCGAAACCCTTCTCTGCATAGAAGTCTTGTTCTGAAGCTGAAAATAAGAATTCGGCTCCGCAGTCTTTACATGTAAGGTATTTGTCTTCGGCCACTAATAAACATCCCCTTTGTAGGAGTAAACTCTTGGACTTATTTTTCCCCGCAAAGGAGGCATACTAAGAACAAGGCAAATTTATTGTAATTCATCCTGGGTTGGTTGTCAAATTATTTACATGTTATGCTGTTATAATTGTTTCTCAATGTTTACGGTCAGTTCCCCGCCTGAAGCACTTAAAGTGACTGTGTCATCCGGCTCGATCTCTCCCTTGATGATATATCTCGACAACATGGTCTCGATTTCATGCTGTACCAGCCGTTTTAAAGGCCTGGCACCGTAAGCCGGATCGTAGCCTTTCTCCGCCATATACTGCAAAGCATCATGATCCCAGCGCAGGTGGGCACCAATATTTTTACGGAAGCGCAGGGCCAGATTTTTCAGGAGCACTTCAGCTATGGCCTGGATCTGCTGCTGATCAAGTGCATGGAACACAATGATTTCATCGACACGATTTAAGAATTCAGGACGGAAATAGCTTTTCAGCATACCTGTCACCCTGACCTTCATTTCCTCATAGTCCCCGCCGGTCTCCTGGTAATTCAGGATCTCATGGCTGCCAATATTCGAAGTCATAATAATGATGGTATTGCGGAAATCCACCGTCCGGCCTTTGCCGTCGGTCAGCCGGCCATCATCTAAAATCTGCAGCAACAGGTTGAATACATCATTATGGGCTTTTTCTATTTCATCAAACAGGATCACACTATAGGGCTTGCGCCTTACAGCTTCAGTGAGCTGTCCGCCCTCATCATAACCGACATAACCGGGAGGGGCACCTATCAAACGGGCGATACTGTGCTTTTCCATATACTCGGTCATATCGATTCTGATCATGCTTCTTTCATCATCAAAAAGTGCTTCGGCCAGCGCCTTGCCCAACTCGGTTTTCCCCACCCCGGTGGGACCGAGAAAAATGAAACTGCCTACCGGGCGATTGGGATCTTTCAATCCTGAACGCGATCTTATTACAGCATCCACCACTGCCTGGACTGCTTCGCCTTGTCCAACCACCCGTTGATGCAGGATATCGCTCAAATGCATTAATTTTNNTCTTCATCATCAACTTCTTCTTTTAACAAGCGGCTGGCTTGATGCTTGCCGGCCAGGTGTTCTTCTTCTGCCTTAAGCTTACGTTCCAGATCATTTAAACGGCCATATTTCAACTCGGCGATGCGGTTTAAATCATATTCCCTCTCAGCCCGTTCTATTTCCATACGGCATTCTTCAATTTCCCGTTTGATCTTCTGCACTCTTCCAATAGATTGTTTTTCCGCCTGCCATCCTGCTTGCATGGCGTCCGATTCACTGCGCAGATCCTGCAGTTCTTTCAGCAGCTGGTTAAGCCGCTCTCTGGAAGCATTGTCCTTTTCCTTTTCCAGGGCCGCTGCTTCGATCTCCAATTGCATGATCCGTCGGGTTATTTCATCCAGCTCCGCCGGCATGCTGTCAATTTCAGTCCTTAATTTGGCGGCTGCCTCATCTACCAAATCAATAGCTTTATCGGGCAGAAACCGGTCAGATATATAGCGGTCTGATAAAACCGCCGCCGCCACCAGAGCTGCATCCTGGATCCTTACTCCATGATGGACTTCGTAACGTTCTTTCAAGCCGCGCAGGATCGATATCGTATCTTCCACGGAAGGCTGATTGACCATGACCGGCTGGAATCTTCTTTCCAGGGCTGCATCTTTTTCAATATGTTTGCGGTATTCATCCAGAGTGGTTGCTCCAATGGCGCGCAGTTCTCCCCTTGCCAGCATCGGCTTTAACAGGTTACTGGCATCCATTGCTCCTTCAGCCGCCCCCGCTCCTACCACTGTATGCAATTCATCAATAAAAAGTATGATCCGTCCATTGGACTTTTCAACTTCCTTTAATACAGCTTTCAACCGCTCTTCAAACTCACCGCGGTACTTGGCACCGGCTACAAGGGAGCCCATATCCAGTGCGATACATTGCTTTCCTTTTAAACCTTCAGGCACATCACCGGCGGTAATGCGGCGGGCCAGGCCTTCTACAATGGCAGTTTTCCCTACACCAGGCTCCCCGATTAACACCGGATTGTTTTTGGTGCGCCGGGATAGTATCTCCATCACCCGTCGGATTTCCTCATCCCGGCCTATCACCGGATCCAGTTTGCCTTCAGCGGCCATTTTAGTCAGGTCACGCCCGTATTTCTCCAGTGCTTCATAACTGTCTTCCGGATTATCACTGGTTACCCGCTGGGAACCCCGCACATTGCGCATGGCACCCAGCAGGTTTTCCCGGGTCAGGCCCATACGCGCCAAAAACTCTTTCAGATCGTTTTCTCCTTCACTGATAATACCTAATATCAGGTGTTCTGCACTTACGTATTCGTCTTTTAAGCTTTGGGCTTCTTTTTCTGCCCGGGCTATAATGCGGGAGACAGAACCGCTCATATATACGGTACCTTCATAACCATATACTGAAGGTATTTTTTCAAGCAGGCGCTGCAGTCCGTCTTTAAATGAAGATACCGCAATTCCCGCTTGTTCCAGAAGACGTAACGTTACTCCGCCTTCCTGTTCCAGCAAGGCCATCATCAAGTGTTTTCCGCCAACTTCCTGGTGATGATGTTCTGCCGCCAGCTTCTGGGCATCCAGCAAAGCCTGGCGGGATTTTTGCGTGAATCTCTCCATATCCATATTCTCTTACCTCTTTTCCTTTAACTGGCGAACTTCATTTTCCAGTTCCGAAATTCTTTCCAATAAGTCACAAATCAAAATCGCCCCGCTGAGATTGATACCCAGCGAATCCCGCAGCCTGGTTATTTTATTTATTCTGTGAAGATCCCGGCTTTCTACTTTATCATTTACAACTTCAACCACACCCAACTCCTCCAGGATCTCAAGAAGTCCGGGGTGGATAGAAAGCGTTGACACCGGCAGCCAATCTTCTTCAGCAGGGAATACTACGCGAACCATTTTCATATTTAAACACCCCTACTTTTCGTAAATAGACCTGATTTTTTTGTACAGTTCTTTTTCTTCTTCAGTACTATTGGGTTTTATATCAATATTGATCCTCACGAATTGATCACCTTTTTGTCCGCCCCGGCCCGGCAGTCCGAGCTCCTTCAACCTCAGCCTTTTACCGCTGGAAGTCCCAGGCGGTATGGTTACGATCACATTTTTATCCAGGGTAGGAACGGATACTTTGTCGCCCAGGACAGCCTGATCGGGCCTGATAGTTAAAACATTTTCAACATCCTTACCCTTAACAGTAAACACCGGATGCGGAAGCAGCTTTACTTTCAGGTACAGATCACCGCGTTCTCCGCCGCCGGAACCTTCGCCGCCCTGTCCTTTAAGCCTGATCGTACTTCCTTCCGTTGCTCCGGCTGGTATTTTTACTTCAATATTTTTTTGCCCGGGAATCGAGCCGGTGCCTCCACAGCGCGTGCATACCGTTCGCCTGCTGATCCCGCGTCC
>DBRM01000013.1:3532-7410 GCA_002305965.1 Syntrophomonas sp. UBA1368 | reverse complement strand
ACGTCCTGTCCCTTAAGGGGCCCTTCATAAAAATTGCCGGTTCTGCGGCCGCCGGGCTTGCTGCCGAAAATACTGGCAAAAAAATCACTGAATCCCTGAAAATCAGCTGGATTAAAATCCCCGCTGTAATAATAGGTACTGCCCATGTCGCCTGGATCAAATTGGTCGCCATTTTTCCAGTTGCTGCCGAGGCGGTCATATTTTGACCGCTTCTCGGCATCACTTAATACTTCGTATGCTTCATTTATTTCCTTGAATTTTTCTTCCGCCTGCTCCTTGTCCTTACCCGAATGAAGGTCAGGGTGCCATTTACGAGCCAGCTTCCGGTATGCGGCCTTAATCTTTTTGGCATCCGCATCACGAGGGACACCTAGTATTTCATAATAATCCCGAAAGGTTACTGCCATAATGTAAGCCTCCTAACCTGTCACTGCATTAATTCTCATCAAATTCGGCATCGATCACTTCAGCTTCGGCAGACTCGCCGTGACCTCCGCCAGTACCGGCATTGCCCAGGCTCTGCATGATGGCTTCCAATTCTCTTACCTTTTCTTCAATTTGCGGGATCGGTGCTTTTTCATCCAATAACCTGCGCAGCTCGTTCACTGCTGCACGGGCGTTTTCCTTATCAGCAGATTCTCCCATTCCATCCAATTGATGAGCGGCATTGTAACATACCGAATCAGCATTGTTGCGGGCCTCGGCTTCCTGTCTTCTCTGGCGGTCTTCCGCGCTGTATCTTTTAGCTTCATCTATCATGCGGTCAATTTCTGCCTTATCCAGATTGGATGAATTGCTGATGGTTACAGTTTGTTCCTTGCCGGTGGATTTATCCCGGGCGCTCACTTTCAAAATCCCGTTGGCATCAATATCAAAGGTCACTTCAATTTGCGGGATCCCCCTCATTGCTGCAGGAATTCCATCCAGCTTAAACTGGCCTAATGAACGGTTATCACGAGCTAATTCTCTTTCCCCTTGCAGCACATTGATATCAACTGCCGGTTGATTGTCCTCGGCCGTGGAGAATACTTCACTCCTGCGTACCGGGATGGTGGTATTTCTTTCAATGATTTTGGTCATGATTCCGCCCATGGTTTCAACGCCCAGGGAAAGAGGCGTTACATCCAGTAGCACCACATCTTTTACTTCCCCGGATAATACGCCGGCCTGGATAGCTGCTCCCACTGCCACAACTTCGTCAGGGTTAACACCCAGGTTGGGCTCTTTTCCGGTCAGATCCCTGACCAACTTCTGCACTACCGGCACCCTGGTGGAACCACCCACTAAAATCACTTCATCAATATCCTGTTTGGTTAAACGGGCATCCTTTAAGGCATTTTCAACCGGGGCTCTTAATCCCTCCACCAGATCATGGATCAGGTTTTCAAACTTGGCCCTTGAAACTTTCATTTCCAAATGTTTGGGACCTTCAGCATCAGCGGTAATAAAGGGCAGACTGATCTGTGTTTCCATCACACTCGACAGTTCCACCTTGGCTTTTTCAGCCGCTTCAGTTAAACGCTGCAAAGCTTGTTTGTCTTTTCTCAGATCGATGCCATAATCCTTTTTGAATTCTTCCGCCAGCCAATCCACGAGCCGTTTGTCAAAATTATCCCCGCCTAAATGGGTATTGCCATTGGTCGATTTCACTTCAAAAACGCCATCTCCCACTTCCAGAATGGATACGTCAAAGGTACCGCCTCCCAGGTCAAAGACCAGGATGGTCTGATTGCCTTTGTTGTCCAGCCCGTAGGCTAACGCAGCTGCTGTAGGCTCATTTATAATACGCATTACATTTAATCCCGCAATTCTGCCGGCATCCTTGGTAGACTGCCGCTGGGCATCGTTAAAATAGGCAGGCACAGTGATTACTACATCAGTAATTTTTTCTCCGATATAACGGGATGCGTCCTCAACCAGTTTCTTCAGAACCATAGCTGATATTTCTTCCGGAGCATACTGTTTGTCCTGGACTACAAATTTGACTGCATCATCTTTCCCGGCTGCGACTTTATACGGAACCAAAGTTCTTTCGTCGGCAACTTCTGAATATCTCCGGCCGATAAATCTTTTTACTGAATAAAAGGTATTTTCCGGGTTTAACGCGCCCTGACGTTTGGCGATCTGCCCTACCAGTCTTTCTTCTCCTTTAAATGCCACCACGGAAGGAGTGGTTCTGCCTCCCTCAGCATTGGTTATAACTTCAGGGCTGCCAGCTTCCATAATCGCCACAACTGAATTTGTGGTTCCTAAGTCGATACCTAAAGCTTTTGCCATTTTGATTACCTCCTTGTTGATCTAACTTGATCCAGCTAATACAGCTGATTTCTTTGTTCTCAAAATTATGAATCACACATTAATTGCTTCCTGTTATTAATTATAGTGCCCTATATTTTATTAGTCAATATTAGTCAAAGAATAAATTTCTGTGCCGTAATGGATGATCGCGATTGGACTCAAGAATATAATAGCCGCTGCTATAAATATTATTGATTTTATTTTATAAAAATTGATAGCAGGATATCGGACTCCAATGAACGAATCATTCTTTATATTTGTAAGTTGCGAAGACTTTTTAGTCAAATTTTAGTCAGCTTTAGTCAGATTCATTCCTTTTTCAGCCTGTCATATTCTGCATAATTCATTAAAACTTTCATTATATATAGCAATAAAGCTGAGGATAAACGGAGGAGATTTTTATGTTCAAACAACTATTCAGCCCTATTACCATTAACAAAACCATAATAAAGAACCGAATCGTTTTCCCGGCCATGGGATTGTTTTATTCCTATGATGAAAAATTAAATGACCGCTATGTGAATTTTTACCTGGAAAGAGCCCGTGGCGGAGCGGGTATCGTAACGGTGGGTCCGGTGGGTATCGGTCAACTGGGAATGGGCCCCCTGGGGCCTTCGCTGGAAAACGACCAGGCTATCCCTGCTTTTGCAGCGCTTGCCGGCAGTATCCAGGCAGCCGGAGCCAAAGCATGGGTACAGTTATATCATGGCGGCGCTTATGTGCGTTCGCTGCAGATAGGCGGTAAAAAGGCCATTGCTCCTTCTGCTGTTTATTCCAATTTCACCGGGGAGGTCCCCCGGGCAATGAGCCTTGAAGATATACAAAATGTGCAGAATGCGTTTATAAGCTGTGCAGAAAGAGCGAAGCAGGCAGGTTTTGACGGCGTAGAAATTATTGCTTCCGCCGGTTATTTGATTTGCCAGTTCCTCTCCCCTCTGACCAACCAGCGTACCGACCAATATGGAGGCAGTTTCGAAAACCGGACACGGTTTGCCCGGGAGATCATTGAAAAGATGCGCGTGAGGCTAGGCCCGGATTTCCCGATAACCATTCGTATGGCCGGTAATGATTTTGTACCCGGAAGCTGCACGGATGCTGATACTCCAGAGTTTGCCAGGGTCTACGAAAAGGCCGGAGTGAATGCGATCAGTGTTACCGGCGGCTGGCATGAATCCCATGTGCCGCAGCTTCCCGGTGATCTCCCCCGGGGTGGTTTTTCCTACCTGGCCCGTTCTATAAAAGAAGCGGTCTCCATTCCTGTGATGGCTTCCAACCGTATATCTGATCCCCGGCTGGCGGAAAAGATCTTACAGGATCGATCTGCTGACATGATCAACCTGGCTCGGGTGTTGATGGCCGATCCTGATTGGCCGGTCAAAGCTTTGGAAGAAAGGCCGCAGGAAATTCGACCCTGCATTGCCTGCCTGCAGGGATGCATGGATGAACTCTTTAACCTGAGACCAGCCATTTGCTCAGTAAATCCGCGCACTGGTTTTGAAGGACAACGGCAAATAAGAGTTTCCCCGCTGCCCAGGCGGGTCATGGTTATCGGCGGGGGACCTGCCGGAATGGAATCTGCC
>DBRM01000013.1:0-3420 GCA_002305965.1 Syntrophomonas sp. UBA1368 | reverse complement strand
GACGGACTCGATAGCTCCCAGGTGTTTTCCGCCTGGGAGGTTCTATCCGGCAAGGCGGATGTGGGCAAAAGAGCTGCCATTATCGGCGGTGGAGCGACCGGGCTTGAAACAGCACTTTTCCTGGCGGCTAAAGGCACCATCTCAGCAGAGACCCTCCACTTTTTATTCAGATATGAAGCAGAAAGCCCGGACAGACTAAGGGAACTCGTCTATAAGGGTGTGCACGAAATTACGGTATTCGAGACGCAATCCACAGTTGGAAAAGGATTAGGAAAAAGCACTAAATGGGTAGTAATGGATAATATTGCCCGGTACGGAATCAAAATCATTACCGATGCCAGGATCCTGAAAATCGACCACGGGGAAATCCGGTATGAAAAAGATGGTCAACAAAGTTTACCTTTCGATTCGGTGATCATCGCGACTGGTTCAAAGCCGGTGCGAAGAGTGGCTGATTTATTAAAGCAAACTGGCATCCCCTTTTCGGTGATCGGTGACAGTGTAAACACGGCAGGCATCAGGGAAGCGATCCACCAGGCCTATCTGACGGTTATGGAAAATTTATAAGACAAATACTTGCATCGTATTCAATCGTTTGCCTCAAGGTATTTGAACATTTCTTCTTCCGCTCTGATGATATCAAACAGCATTTGGTTGATGGGGGTGGAAACTCCATATTTTTTTCCCAATTCCACCACTGTACCGGCAAAAATATTGACTTCGGTCTGGCGATGAGCTTCAATATCCTGCAGCATGGAAGTTTTGCCCGTAGGAGAAAGGCGGCTGATCACTCCCAACAACTCCTCAATATCCTTCTCTCCCAGATGAATGCCAGCCTTTGCCGAAATGCTGATCACTTCCTGCATGGCGGCGATCATAATGTTTCTGGCTGCTTCAACATGCTGAAATACTCCATATGGCGCCCGTAACACTGCTGATACCTGATTGATACCAACATTGAGAAGAAATTTCCACCATAAGGTGCGCAACATATCTTCCGGCACAGAATAATCTATCTGCACCCTGGTGAAAAAGTCCTGCAGCCTTTTGACCTTATCTGAATAATGCCCTGGCGGGTTTTCCTTTTCCCCAAATGCAATGGAACCCATATTTTTAAAATGGACAGAATTGCCTGTTCTCACAGAATCGATCCCAAAGCAGACCGAGTAGAGAAGCTTTTCCATGCCATAGGTTTCTCCAATCATCTCTTCGCTGGTTATACCATTTAGAACGGAAATAATGATGGTATCATCTCCGATATGGTTGCGGGCCTGCTTGATCGCATCTTCCAGCTGGTTAAATTTCACCGCAAAGATCAATAGATCTGCTGCCTGGCATTTTTCAGCCGGATCGAGCACATCAAATTGATAGATACTGCCATTGATTTCAATACCTTCGGTCTTATATTTTTCGCCCCTTGTCCCACCGGCAATCACTCTGATATTTTCCCGCGGCAAAAATTTTGCCATTTGAGAAGCATAAGCACTGCCCATGGCGCCCAAGCCAATGATCGATACTTTTTCAATCTTTTCCATGATGCCCTCACTTTTGAAATTACATTTATATTATTCTAAGCCAATGGCCGATTTATATAAAGATAATCATGACATATATTTTTGCTGGCAGCATTTCTTTTGGGGTATTGTCAGAGGAAGAAAATATATGGCATAATATCGAAGTGCCGCTCAAATTTTAATTCGGGGTGAGTTAATGAATTTTCGTGAAATGTACCAAAGAAAAGTAGTTACTGTAGATGAAGCACTAAATCAAATCAAAAGCGGACAGGAAATCGGGTGCTCCCTGATCGGTTGTGAACCGGTAACAATGCTCAGTCAACTGCACACCATCAAAGATCGGGTACAAGATGTATCCGTGTTTACTGCCCTGCTTTCCAATGAATATGAATTCTTTATGAACCCGGAAATGCGAGGCCATTTTACCCTGAATAGCTGGTTTTATACCACTGGCGCCCGTAAAGCTCATGCAAATGGGACTGTTTCCTTTATCCCCCTGGAACTGCATCGCGCCATTTCTTGCCGGACTGCTTTCCGTAAACCTGACATATTTCTGGGTTGTGCCAGCCCTATGGATCAGCACGGTTATCTTTCTCTTTCAATCGATTCTGTCTGTGAAAAAGAATTGGCAGAACTGGCGGATACAGTAATCATCGAAGTAAATCCAAACTTCCCCCGTTCCTTTGGCGACACCCATATCCACATTTCTGAAATCGATTATATTATTGAAACAGATCGCGAACTCCCGGTGATTCCGGAAGCAACTGTCAGTGAGAAGGAAAAGGTGATCGGAGAATATGTTGCAGATCTGATCGAGGATGAATCTACGCTGCAAATCGGCTTTGGCAACATTCCGCTGGCGGTCACCTCCTGCCTGAAGAATAAGAAGGACCTGGGAGTGCATTCAGAGCTGTTCAGTGAAGGACTGTTGGATCTATATGAAGCCGGAGCGATAACCAATCGGAAAAAGACCATCTGGAAGGATAAATTCGTGGCTGATTGTGCTATCGGAAGCAAACGTCTTTATGACTTTCTTGATAATAATATGGCCGTTGAATTTCAGCGCGGCAGTATCGTCAATGACCCAATGATCATCGGGCGAAACCACAAAATGGTGGCCATAAATTCAGCTTTGGAAATTGACCTGACCGGACAATGCTGTGCTGAATCCATTGGTTTCAGACATTATAGCGGAACCGGCGGGCAGAAGGAGTTCGTTCAGGGAGTCCAATACTCACCGGGCGGCAAATCAATTATCGCTTTTCTTTCCACCGCCCGTAATGATACGATTTCTCATATCGTCCCTATATTGACACACGGCGCAGCGGTCACGACTTCGCGTGTCGACGTTGATTATGTAGTAACTGAATATGGTGTAGCCAGTCTGAGAGGACGATCCATTAAAGAACGGATCAAAGAATTGGTAAATATAGCACACCCCAACTTCAGAGACTTTCTGCGCAGTGAAGCGGAGCGTAATCAAATCTGGTAAGTTTTCAAATTATAATTCGATCACATGTGCCTGGTTATCCGTTGTAACTTTTTGTGCTTCGGTCTCACTAAGCTTCTTTATGATCTGCATTTCGCCTTTCAGGTGTTTTAGCCGGCGGCGAATTGCAGATTCGGTACCATGGAAAAAACGGGTTTGCGGTAACCCGTCCTTAATGTAATCAACCTGCCAGTATTCTTTTGCCAGTTTGCTGCCATCCCCAGTGGTGAATCTTCGGAGAGTTTCCCCTGACTTTCTGGCAATATGAAGTCCTGCCGCAAAGGCGATCGTAACTGCTGCACCTACTCCCAGTGCCACCTTATCAGCTTTGCTCGCTCTGTTAACGGGATCCTTTTCACTCATCTTATAACACCTCCCGCAATACCTGCCAACGATAATAATACCTTCAATGCTTCA
>DBRM01000032.1 GCA_002305965.1 Syntrophomonas sp. UBA1368 | reverse complement strand
GGTTCTTCGACTACTGGTTCTTCGACTACCGGTTCTTCAACCGGAGCAGGGGCGTCACCTAAAATAACGGTTCTGGTGTCATTATTCCAATCAACCTTAACACCCAGAGCTTCTCCAATGGCTCTTACCGGAAGATAAGTGCGGTCTTTGTAAATAATAGGATACATGGCGCTGCCATCAGTTTCAGCCGGCGCCCAGCTTTCTCCGTCAACAACAAATTTAATGTCTTTAGCGAGATTTGCAGTAATGCTCTCGACTGCCGGATTTGCAATTACCCCTGCAGTAAATGCAAATACCATTAACAACGAAACAACAAGGATCATTCTTTTTTTCATCAATAATTCCCTCCTTTTAATGTTTATGCATCAACAGGTGTTGAAACATCTAATTTTGGTGGTCTTCCAGCCGCTATTAGCGCGATTAAGGAGATTCCAATTAAGCCGGCCCCAACTTTCATGGCATTTCCATCCTGGCTAACCGGTTGGGTCTGGAATACATAGGTAAGGGTCGTCTCCGATCCTTCAATTTTACCGAGCCAATTGCTGGCCTGGTTGGCATTATCCTTTAAGGTAGCTGTGAGCACAGGTATTTGTTGGAAAGTTTGCAGTCCTTCTGCGATTCCTGTTTTGGCAGTGCCTGCTCCGGCGCCGATTTTGCCTGCCCCGTCTGACAACTGTCCAACACCAGGCTGCAATTTGCCATTAATGGCATCCTGCAAATAATTCAGAGCATATAAGATACTGCCAGGTTTTCCATTCATCATGATCGGCATCGGGGTCCCATCCTCTTGCAGGGTTCCCAGACCAAACACCATCATGGCCAATCCCTGGTCTGACTTACCCAGCGCTTCTGATAACTGTTTGGCACCTGCTTCTACTTTGGCAACATTGGCAGGATAGCTGCTGCCCTCACGGAAATCAGCAATATCTTTCCCCAGCTTCTGAAGCTTTGGTTCCAGGGAATCAGAAATAATTTTTTGCGCAGGGGTTCCTGCTGTAGCCGCCTTCAGTTGATTGATATCATTATAGATACTGGTTGAAGTTGAAGGTTCCTGCCCACTGTCAGCCGGCTTGCCGACAGCAGTTTCCATGCTGGTTAACGTTGCTTTCTGGATCATTAATCCAGGGATCAGCTGGGAATCGATTGTGGATTTCATAATCTTGATTGCATCCTGTACACCAGGGGTCTTACCGGCAGCATCTGCTCCTTTTGCGCCGTCATAAGTTTTAGCATCAAATCCCGGGGTTGCCATTCCTACTCTGATTTTCATCAGATTTTCATAAAGAGAACCTAAGCCGCCGCCGATTTGTGCTACGCCTTGATCAACAGCATTCAATCCGTAAAGCAGTGTGGCATCCTTGGAAGGTGCTCCAACCCCGTTTTCAATCTGGTCAAATCCGCCATAAAGCTGTTCCAAACTGGTTTGAACTTTCCCTAGATTATCAATGGATGATTGCACTGGAACCACTGACATAACTGCAATATTAAAGGAAGGCAGTTCTATGTCGATTGCATCTGCTTCAAAAGTAGCAAACTGCTTGGCAGGATAAGAGGGAGGAATCAATGGAACTGTCCAACTTACCGAAGAAACTCCTTGAATATTTGCAATGGTTCCTTCCGGTGATTGTTCTGCAACACCCGGGGCGGAAATATTCGCAAATTTGTCATTATCAAATGCCCAGTCTTTTAAGGCTACTGCATAGGGTGTATAAACCGTTGACTCTTTGCTTACTTCCTGACCATTAATGTCCTTGAACTTTAGCACAGTTGGTTTACCGGTCAAATTTTCCATAGTGGTTACTATTTTTAAGTGACCGCTTTTACCAGCCAATTCAGATGGCAACATTTTGACGTCATCCAGATAATACTCAATTTTTATGCTGATCGGCATTTCATTTTTAATTTTGGCTATTTCTTCGTCAGCTATGCCGGCAAGATAATAAATGTCGCCGAATGCTTTGCCGCTGCCAATACTAAATGGGATCGTCAAATTATTTCCGTCCTGGGTTATTTTCTCATTACCATATAGGTTTCTGACGGAAGCCAGCTTATACTTACTGCTGTCCTGGATGGAAAACTGTCCCTGGCCAAAAACTCTTACATGGTTTAATACCGAAATACTGCTGATCTCACTGTTATCATCCAATTGCGAGATAACCAGTTCGTTATCCAGTATTTTATCCGGTGCCGGCCCTTGTGCTGTTGCAACTGGCGCAAACACCAACATCAATACCACTAATAAAATCAAATAAGCTCTGAATTTACTCGTTTTCAACAAGCCATTTCCCTCCCTTCATTATTTATTTACTGCCATAGCTATTTTAATAATAATCAGGGATAATACCATTCCCACTAATAATGTTACACATGTACCCACTAAAGCTGGTAAAGCTTGTGTCGCAATGGCTGTAGTGTTGGTAAGGTATGTCTGATATAATGCTGCGAAAATTGCAGCCCAACCTAAAAACATAGCATCAATACGCATGCCGGTTGCTGAAAGCAGTACCATTAAAAACAGTGATAGTCCACATACGATTGCTACGTAGATTAAATTGTCAGGCGGCAAAGGCATGGCTGCTGCCAAAGCAACAATTCCTACCAGTCCAACCACAACTCCTATCAACATGGCTATGGCTGTTTTCAGATAATCCCCGAATGGGCCTATTACTGCAAACATTGCAATGGCTAATGCAGCAATATAGAATGCACTGGCACCAATATACTCCTGTAATAGAACAAAGACCGCAAAGAAGATACCCACTAATAAACCCAGGCCTATAGCTTTTTTCATATATTCACCTCCTTTGGATAGTCTTTCGTTCATTGCAGCGAGCAGTCAAATTCAGTGCTGGATCTATTGCGAAAATTTCCTTAGAAGTAAAAAGAATTATGATCAAAGAATAAGTTATCAAATTAACAGGGGCGGTTCATTGTTGCCAGTAATGTAGTTTTAAATTAAATATATGCGCTGTATGCAGTAAAAAATTGCTGGTTCTTTACAAAGTATATAATTGATTCTCATCAATAAACTTAATATCCTTCTTTTTGAATACCATTTCAGCTTTTTCGGCATCTTCAACTTTAAAAATAACCAGGGCATCATTTTCTGTGGTACCGAGAAATGCATACAGATATTCTATATTAATGTTCTCTTCCGCCATTTGCTCCAATACGTCAGCCAATCCTCCCGGTGAATCCGGAACCCGAACCGCGATGACCTGTGTCTCGCTAACTGTAAATCCGGCCTCTTTAAGGATTTTATACGCTTTGACCGGGTCACTTACAATGATCCTTAATATGCCAAAATCAGAGGTATCCGCAATGGACAAGGCTCTGATATTGATTTGAGCATTTCCTAAAACCCTTGTAACATTGGAGAGCCGGCCGGCTTTATTCTCAAGAAAAACCGATATTTGCTTGGCCATATAACTGCCTCCTTGTATATTAAATCTTTCTCTTGTCAATAACTCTTTTGGCTTTGCCTTCGCTTCTTTCAATGGACTTAGGTTCAACCAGTCTGACTTTTACTGAAATTCCCAGAGCACTTTCCAGCTCTTTGGTAATAAGTGCTCCCAGTTCTTCAAGTTTCCTTATTTCATCACTGAAAATTTCTTCTGATACTTCTACATGCACTTCCAGAAAGTCAAGATTGCCTTTACGATCCACCACTAACAAATAATAAGGGCTGACCCCTTTTATTTTCAGCAATACGCTTTCTACCATGGAGGGGAATACATTTACCCCCCTGATGATAACCATATCATCTGAACGCCCAAGCACCTTCTGCATTCTTACATGGGTCCTGCCGCAGGCACAGGGTTCCATAGTCAATGTAGTCAGGTCGCGGGTTCGATATCTGATCATCGGTAATGCTTCTTTGGTCAAAGTGGTGATAACTAATTCTCCAGGTGTTCCATAGGGTAAAACCTCTTCTGTTACTGGATCAATGATTTCAGCCAAAAAGTGATCTTCTGCAATATGTAATCCATTCTTGTATTTACATTCAATTGCTACACCTGGTCCGATTATCTCGCTCAACCCATAAATATCGAAAGCTTGTATCTGCAGTGCTTCTTCAATTTTGGCCCTCATATCTTCAGACCAGGGTTCAGCTCCAAATATACCTGCCTTTAGCTTCAAATCCTGGGGTGTTATGCCCATTTCTCCCATCACTTCTGCCATAAAAAGTGCATAACTGGGGGTGCAGGTTAAAACAGTCGTACCAAAATCTTGCATTAACATGACCTGACGCTTGGTATTGCCTCCGGAACTGGGGATAACGGAAGCTCCAAGTTTTTCTGCTCCATAATGAACTCCCAGCCCTCCGGTAAATAATCCATATCCATAAGAATTCTGTATGACAGAATATCTGTCAGCGCCTGCACTGGTCAATGCCCTGGCCATCAGTTCTGACCAGGTATCCAGATCCTTCCGGGAGTAGCCAACAACCGTAGGCTTGCCGGTTGTGCCCGAAGAAGAATGGATCCGGACTACATCGCTCATGGGAATCGCAAATAAATTAAAAGGATAATTATTGCGCAAATCAGCTTTGGTGGTAAATGGTAATTTATGAACATCCTCGAGTTTGTTTATATCATCTGGTTTTATACCTGCCTGGTCAAATTTTTCTTTATAAGCGGGTACAAAAGCATATACCCGATAGACTGTTTCCTTCAATCTTCTTAACTGCAAATCCTGCAGATGCTCTCGATTGATACATTCTTTTTCCCTGTCCCAATAAGTCATTTATTCTACCTCCTGCACATTTTATCCTTCATTTAAACAAAATAATTCCTTCCATAGGGAATATTAAGATTTAAATAATTATTTTTTGTATTATAAAACTGGCCAGTAAATAACCCGCTATGCCTGGTAAATAAATAATGCTGCCCAGACTTGCCCGATTCTCATCCCATGTTTTCAAGGGTGCTTCTATAGAATATACTACCGTTACTCCCGTATGTATTCCGTAATTGCGCAATTCCTTCCGTAATTTTCTTGCTACCGGACAAACACTGGTATCTTTGATATCGCCGACCTTAATCTTTAAAGGGTCAAGACGGTTTGCCATCCCCATTGAACTGACAACAGGAATGCCTTTTATCAGGCAGGATCTGATCAAATGCGCTTTATCCGGAATCGAATCGATGGCATCAATAACATAATCAGGGTTTACGGATAAGATTTTTTCGCTGCTGGCTGGTTCATAGCGACAGGTAAACTTGTTGATCTTTATGAAAGGATTAATATCCTGAATGCGTTCTGCAGTGATTTCGGTTTTATATCTTCCTAAGGTTGAAAGGAGTGCAGGCAATTGACGATTAAGATTGCTTTCTTCAATACGATCCATATCGACCAGAGTCATAGTACCAATACCACTGCGTGCCAGAGCTTCTGCAGCATGGGATCCTACCCCTCCTAATCCAACGACCGCTACTGAAGCTTCATGAAGTTTTTTGATTCCTTCAAGACCAGTCAATAACTGCAAGCGCTGTAGATATGGTGTACTGCAATCCATACTGCCCTCCAACAAATAAACCCCACCGAGTCGTGAACTACCGCAGTTTTGTCCTGCTCAGCAGGGGGGTGCCCTCCCATATGTTTAATGTGTCCTATAAATTAGGCATACAAGTCACATACAGAGTCAGGCTCCCGTCGTTTTTGTGTTGGCAAAAACTTAACGGTTAAACACGAACACAGCAGGGATATCGTCATTCCTACATGCTTTATCTTGCAAAAAGCATATCACAAAAACCTGCTGTTTTCAAGGAAGCACGTTTGTAATAATTTTCTATTTTCTCCTCATAAACCGACTTATTCCCGAATCTTAAGTGACAATTCCCTGAGCTGTTTGCCGCTTACTGCTGCAGGTGCCTGGGTCATTGGGCAGACTGCACTCTGGGTTTTCGGGAAAGCGATCACGTCCCGGATACTGTTTCGGCCTGCCATAATCATCAACAGCCGGTCTATTCCAAAGGCTATACCTCCATGAGGCGGGGTTCCATATTCAAAAGCTTCCAGCATATAACCAAATTTCTCATTATATGTTTCAGGCGTCATAGCCAGGAGCGAAAAAATTTTCCGCTGCAAGTCACGCTGATGGATCCTGATACTGCCGCCGCCGATCTCGGTCCCGTTAAGGATCAAGTCATAGGCGCGAGCTTTGACAGCTGCAGGATCTTTGTCGATCAGGTCTATATCCTCCTTGCGGGGCGCTGTAAACATATGGTGTACAGCAACAAACCGGTTCTCTTCGTCATCATATTCAAACAGGGGGAAATCAACCACCCAGACAAATTTGAGCAAACTGCTGTCGATCAGATCCATTCTTCGTGCCAATTCCAGCCGGACTGTGCCTAAAACCCTGGCAACAATATCCGGACGATCGGCACAGAACAGCAGAAGATCGCCCTTTTGTGCTTTTAATGCCTGCAAGACGGACTGCATTTGATCATCCGTAAAGAACTTTGTGATCGGAGAGCGCAGTTCATTTTCGGCTACTATGATCCAGGCCATACCCTTGGCTCCGTTGTCAACCGCAATTTTACCCAGTTCGTCGATTTCCTTGCGGGTAAATGATGCTCCGCCTTCAACATTTATGGCCCGCACCACTCCGCCGGCATCAATCGCTGAGGAAAACACCTTGAAATCAACATTTCGAACCAATTCAGTCAGATCTTCGATCTCCAGACCAAAGCGCAGGTCCGGCTTATCAGAGCCATATTTCTTCATCGCTTCGTCATAGGTAATGCTGGGAAAATCGGGTTCAATGTCACGGTCAATTCCGATTTTAAACAAATGGATGATCATTTTTTCCACCAGGGCAAAAATATCTGCTTCATCAATAAAGGACATTTCCATATCAAGCTGAGTAAATTCAGGCTGCCGATCTGCCCTTAAGTCCTCATCCCTGAAGCAGCGGGCGATCTGGAAATATTTTTCCATGCCTGACACCATCAAAATTTGTTTAAATATTTGCGGTGATTGAGGCAGGGCATAAAACTGTCCTGGATGTACGCGGCTGGGGACCAGATAATCTCTGGCACCTTCAGGAGTACTTTTGGTCAATAAAGGAGTTTCGATCTCGAGAAACCCATTTTCGTCCAAATAGTCGCGTATGGTTTTTATTACTCTATGCCGCAGCATAATATTTTTTAACATCTCAGGACGGCGTAAATCGAGATAGCGATGTTTCAATCTTAAGTTTTCGTCAACTTCAATCCCATCTTCAATATAAAAGGGCGGAGTTTTCGAAGCGCTTAAAACTTCCATCCGGTCTATATACACTTCTATGTTCCCGGTCTGCAAATTTGGGTTGATGGTAGCCGGAGTCCGGGCTGACACTATACCAGTGACTGCAATAACATACTCACTTCTGACTTGTTCTGCCAGATGAAATGCTTCTTCATTCACCTCCGGGCTGAATACGATTTGAATCAGGCCGGAACGGTCGCGAAGATCGATAAATATTAATCCGCCATGGTCGCGGCGGCTATTAATCCATCCGCACAATTCCACCCTTTGACCGACACTTTCAATAGTTAATTCGGTTGAACTATGTGTCCTTTGCATGAACTTTAATCCTCCTCATTTTTCAACAGAATACCGGGAAGGTTTTCTGTAAGGGTTTCCCTGTCAACCTGGTATTGATTACTGGTTTGCATATCGCGCACCAGATAATAACCTTTTTCAATTTCTTCTTCTCCAATCATAATTACCAGTCTGGCTTTTATTTTGTCAGCAAATTTCATCTGTGCACGGGGGCTGCGGTCGTTATAGTCCATATCGGCGCTGATCCCGGCACGTCTTATTTGTGTGGTCAGCTGCATCGCCTGATCAATGAATCTGCTTTCCATGGTGATTATAAAAACATCGACCGGATTTGCCGGTTCTTGTTGATCCTGATATAAATCTGCTGCCAGCAGCATTCTTTCCATTCCCAAAGCAAAGCCTACCCCTGGTACGTCAGGCCCTCCGCATTCTTTTACCAGGCCATTGTATCGGCCCCCGCCCCCAACAGCACTTTGAGCGCCCAAACCTGGAATATGCACTTCAAATGCTGTATTGGTGTAGTAATCAAGCCCTCTTACCAGATTGTCATCATGAATAAAATCAATTCCATTTGCTGATAAAGCCGACTTAACCTTCTGGTAATGCAGGGTACAATCAGGGCACAGGCTATCGGATAAAAGCGGATGCTCTTTGATGGCAGCCTGGCAGGAGTGATTTTTACAATCTATTACCCGTAAAGGATTCACCGCATATCTCAGCTGGCAATCACTGCATAATGCAGTTTTGATCGGCTCCAGATATTCTATCAGCAGCTGGCGGTACATAGGCCGGCAAACCGGACAACCGACTGAGTTTATGTGCAGCTCAGGTTCCTTGACACCCAGAAGTTTGACGATTTCCATCAGCAAAATAATGACTTCCGCATCTAAAAAGGGATTGTCACTGCCAAAGGCTTCAACGCCAAATTGATGGAACTGCCTGAACCTGCCGGTCTGAGGCCGGTCATATCTAAACATTGGGCCGGAATAATACCATTTTACCGGTAACAAGCCACTATAAAAACCGTGTTCAATAAAAGCTCTGGCGCAGCTGGCAGTTCCTTCCGGGCGCAGGGTAATACTTCTTTCCGCCTTGTCTTTGAAAGTATACATTTCTTTACTGACGATGTCTGATGTTTCTCCCACTCCCCGTTCGAACAATTCGGTGTGTTCAAAAATCGGCGTGCGAATTTCCCGGTAACCGAACTCATAGGCAGTCTGTTTTAAAATCTTTTCCATCCACTGCCATTTCGCTGATTGTTCCGGCAAAATATCATATGTACCACGGGGAGCTTTGATCTGCATAAAATCCTCCGAATTATATATATTCTTGGATAATTCTAATTTAGGGCACGCAGGTTGTCAACTTTCCTCTGAACAAGCCTTTCCAGATCAGCACAGTATGCCTGCGGGTTTTTTGGATTATAAAAACCGGTTACTGTTCCCTCCTGCCAATTGACAAATTTACTGCCGGCACCACCGCCCATACCGATGATGGTCTGCCTCTCCTCGATCATCTGGATATTATAGATACAAAAGCTGCCAGTCAGGGAATAACCAATATTTTCTGAATTAGCCTGCATATTTTTCTGCCGGTAAAGGTAATAGGGAAGATAGTTTACCTGCTTCAGACGCTGATAAATCTTTGCAAGCGATCCCTCAATCGCTTCAGTTTGCCGTGCCGGCATGACAAGCCCGCCATCAAGAACCATCGGCGATCCCCTCTTTAAAGCCATGGTATGAACGGTAATATTATCCGGTTTAAGCTGCAATACCTGTTCCAGGGAGTCAAGATGATCCGTTTCTGTTTCATTTGGCAGACCTACAATCAGGTCCATATTAAGATGTCTGATCCCTGCTTGCCTAACAAAATCTGCGGCTTGTATCACCTGCTGTTTGGTATGCCTGCGGCCAATCAAAGTCAGTGTACTGTCCTTCATGGTTTGCGGGTTTATGCAAATGCGGGTGACGCCGGCATCTTTGAATAACTGCAGTTTGTCCTGTGATAATGTATCCGGTCTTCCGGCCTCTACGGTCACTTCTTCTGCCTTTCCCAGGGCAAATTTTTTCTCCAGCAGTGCCAAAACCAGCTCCAGATCACGGAGGTTTAGTACTGTTGGCGTCCCGCCGCCGATATAAATCGTATGCACTTTAAAACCTGCCTCATTGATATAATCACCGATCTCGTTCATTTCCCTGAGCAAATGATCGATAAAAGGTCTTAAGTCATTTTCATAATTGGTTAATACTGCACCGGGAAATGAACAGTAATAGCAACGGGTTGGGCAATAGGGAATGCCGATATAAATACTGACATACCTTCCCCGTTCTGGCATCACCGGCAAATAGCTGCGATTGTTTTCAGCAACTTCAGCAAGCAGCTGCCCTTTGGTTTTATCAACCAGAAATGTATTGTGCAGTTTATCAACGATCTGCTGGCGGGAACAACCCTGATCAAGCCACCGATGAATGATCTTCACCGGCCTCACTCCGGTCAGGATCCCGTAACTGCTGATTTTTCTTCCCAGGTGTTCTCGTAACAACTGCAGGCAAAAAACCTTGATATTGATGTTTAAACTTTTTTGCATCGTACCGGGGTCATCTTCGGCCAGACGAAAACTGGCCGATTTGCTTGTGGTTAATCCATTACTGTCGATCATGCCGTCCAACTGCCACAGGCTATTTTGTCCGGAAAGCTCCAGTAAAAAATGTATATCTGCTGAATCCCACTGCTCCGGGTCCAGGGTAAGCCTGGTGCCAGGATAGGCCATCCTGATAATTTCATGTACGGCTGCATATAGATCAGCTGGCGTAAGGCGGACCGCAATCAACATCAATGATTCTCCTTTGTGTATAAGATCCCAAATATTTTGACCAGTTGCAGTAAGGGGCTATTTCCTCTAAAAACAGTTCCATTATGATATCATTTTTTCCTTGTTCTACTTCAATGTAAAAAATATACTCCTGTTGGCTTCCACCGGGACGTGAATCAATTTGCTTCAGATTTAAATTGCTTCTGGCAAATACGCCCAAGAGCTCATATAATGCTCCTACTTTATCCGGCAGCGACAAGAGCAGACTGCTTTTATGCCGATCCACTTCAGTACTCCCATTTTTCCCTACATGGACAAAGCGGGTATAGTTTAACCCATCCTGGATATCAGTTGCAATGATATTCAAACCATATATTCTGCCTGCTTGCCTGCCGCCTATTGCTGCTGCCCGTCTTTTCTCCCCTTGTACTAACTGGGCAGCCCGTGCAGTACTGTCAGCTATTTCTATTCTGACCCTTTTAAGATTGCTTTTTATATACTGACGGCATTGCTCAAGCGCTGCCGGCTGGCTGATCAGCAATTCCGCCTGGTCCGGTGTAAAATCGCCATTGGCCAAAAGGCACTGTTTGACCGGCACTTCCAAAGCTCCTTTTATTTTCAGCGAAGTTGCAGATAAACATTCCATGGTGGTGCTGATCATACCTGCTGAAGAATTTTCCAGGGGTACGAACCCGTCACTGATCTCTTCTCTTTCCACCAGGGCAAATACTTCAACAATATTTTCCGTTACTCGAACCTCAATGTTGCAGCCGGCATATAAACGGACCGCTTCTTCGCTGAATGTTCCGATGGGGCCTAGTACTGCATAAGCCATCATCTGATCCTCCTGCCCATTGCTTTCGCCACCGGCTCTATTTCACGCATCAAGATACTGAATTGCCTGGGGGTCAAGGATTGATCCCCGTCTGACAATGCTTTTTCCGGATGGGGGTGAACTTCAATAATTATGCCATCCGCTCCCGCAGCAATAGCAGCTTTAGCCATAGGCATGACCAAACTTCTGACACCGGTTCCATGGCTGGGATCCACGATCACCGGGAGATGGGTCAATTCCTTGGCCAGTGCCACCGCAGACAGATCCAGGGTGTTTCGCGTCCACTTTTCTGCACTGCGGCTGCCTCTTTCGCAAAGCACAACCTGGGAGTTCCCGCCGGCTAAAATGTATTCTGCAGCCAGAAGCCATTCTTCAACCGTTGCAGCCATACCTCTTTTTAACAATACCGGTTTATTGGTTCGGCCTAATTTTTTTAACAATGAGAAATTATGCATATTTCGAGCGCCTACCTGAAGAATATCCGCGTATTCTGCCACTGCCGGAATATCATCACTATCCATTACCTCTGTGATAACAGGCATATTCATGGCTTCTCCCACTCTAGCCAATGTTTCCAGCCCCACAACACCTAATCCCTGGAAACTATAGGGAGAAGTTCGTGGTTTAAAGGCGCCCCCTCTTAACATATCAGCTCCTGCTCCACGAACCTTGAAAGCTGTTTCCTTTAACAATTCTTCCGTTTCGATAGCACAAGGCCCGGCAATTACGATAAGCTGTTCCCCGCCGATCACACAACCTTTTACTCTAACTTCGGTGATCTGCGGATGATTCTCTTTGGATACCAGCATTCTGCTGACTTTTTCCGCTAATGCATTCATGTTTAACTCCTCCTTTTCTTAATCAGAAAACAAAAAATCTCTCATCCCTTGTATAGGGACGAGAGGTATAACCTTCCCGCGGTACCACCCTGATTGGCAAAGCCCGGCTCTTCAAGGATACAGGAATTCCCCTGTAAACAAAAACTTCTCATCCCTTGGGACGAGAAGTTTACACTACCCGCGGTACCACCCATTTTGTCTTAAGACCCGCTTGTTTCAAGATACAGGATCATCCGATATCCCCTCCCTTTTAACGGTAGGAGTTCCGCCTAAGCCTACTTGCGTATGTTTCAGCCAGGTGCTCCGAAGTGAACTTCAATCTGCTTCCTTATAAAGATGCTTGCAGCCGGTGACATCTTCTCTCTGCATAATTTCGCAAATCTACTTTACTTCTTCATCACTTTTGCAATATAAAACTTGTTAGTAATATTAAATGAAAAGAATTATGATTTCAACCACTTTTTATAAAAAAGGATTATTCTCTCTTTCAAACCCGATGGTTGTCGCCGGGCCATGTCCGGGATACGCGATTACATCATCATCATAGCATAGCAACTTTTCTTTTATGTTGCTGATCAGCTGTGTATAGGATCCTCCCGGAAAATCCGTCCTGCCAATGGACCCCTGGAAAAGTGAATCACCAACAAAAATAATATTACCGGTCTTCAGGCAAATTCCTCCGGGACTATGGCCAGGTGTATGGATCACCTGCAGCTTGACTGTATTCCCTATTTCAATGATATCGCCATCTTTAACAAACTGATCGGCCGGAGGACTGGTAACTTTGCTGCCCATTAAAAAGGAAAAATTGGATGCTGCATTGGTAAGCATTTTGGCATCATCCTGATGAATCAGGATTTTGGCTCCAGTAGCTTCTTTGACTCCGCGATTTCCGCCGATATGGTCTATATGACCATGGGTATTAATAATGTAAATTGCTTTTAAATTATCCGCTTCCAGCATTTTGATGATCGATTTGGGACTGCCGCCCGGATCAATAACTGCCACTTCTTTGGTTTCTTCACAACCGACAATGTAGCAGTTTACTCCCATGCTGCTGATTTCCAATCCTTTTAATATCAATCTGACTTCCTCCTTTTTATATCTGCTTTTCGCTGTCAAGCAAGATGGTACATGGACCGTCATTTTCTATGGTTATTTTCATATGAGCCCCAAATACACCAGTCTTGATACTTACCCCGCGTTTTTTTATATTTTTTATACAATACTGAAATAGCGGTTCTGCCGCATCAGGGTCTTCTGCATCTGTAAAACCGGGCCTCCTGCCGTGTTTTACGTCTCCATAAAGCGTAAACTGACTGATCAGCATAATTTCCCCTTGCACATCAAGCAGGGAACGATTCATCCTGCCGGCTTCATCGGCAAATATTCTTAAGTTTATGATCTTATCCATCAAGTAATCTGCATCTTTTTCCTGGTCACCTTTTTTGATCCCCAGCAATATGGTTAATCCAGGCCCGATTTCTGCTGTGACCTGTCCTTCAATAGTAACACTGCTGTATAGTGTCCTCTGCACCACTGCCCGCATATCTATTCACCCCGGTCTTCACCCGGAAGTACTCTTCGCACCTCCAGTATATCCTTTACTTGCTGAATACGCTGCATGACTGCCTGTACCTGTGTAATATCCTTGATCTCCAGTTTTAGATTAATAATGGCAAAATTATTTTTTGTCACCCTGGAAAAAACAGAATTGATCTGAATGCGCAGATCGGCGATAACATTTAAGATATCAGATGTCAGCCGTTGACGGTCAAACGCTTTTACTTCCAGCTCCAGATAATAGATACCTCGGTCGTCGGCCCATTCCACTTCCAATACCCTGTCTTTTTCCGTTTTCATATAGTTTTGCATATTGGGGCAATCCCGGCGATGGACCGAAACTCCCCGGCCTCTGGTTATGTAGCCCAGAACCGTATCTCCCGGCAGCGGGTTACAGCAGCGGCTCAATTTTATCGCTACATCATCAACTCCCTTGATCCTAACGGCGGAGGTCTCTTTCTCCCGTTGTAAAATGTTTTTTGGTATCAAGGGAACATTTAGAATATCTTCGACCACCGCATCCTGGAAATAGATTTCCTTCTGCCGCGTAATGACTTGCTGGGCAGATATAGCTCCATCACCTACTGCGGCAAACAAGTCATCCACCGAATTATATCCAAGCCGTTTGGCAACTTCGACCAGTTTATCGTTTTTTAACAGTTCCTTGGGTATCAAATGGTTTTTCTTTAATTCTTTCTCCAGTATGTCATGGCCTTTTATGATATTATCTGCCCGCTTGCCCCGATTAAACCACTGCCGGATCCTGCTTTTGGCTGAAGAAGTTTTAACAAAGTTTAACCAATCCCGACTGGGACCTAAAGAATTTTTCGAGGTGATAATTTCAACAATATCACCATTACTCAAGGGGAAATCCAGAGGAACGATCCTGCCGTTTACCTTTGCTCCCGTACACTGATGTCCGACTTCCGTATGCACCCGGTAGGCAAAATCCACCGGACATGCCCCCTTGGGCAGTTCTATTACTGCTCCTTTCGGGGTAAAGACAAAAACCGTGTCATCAAATAAATCTATTTTGAGGGATTCCATGAATTCGTCTGTATCTTTGATATCCTGCTGCCATTCCAGGATTTGCCGCAGCCAGGCCAATTTTTGATCATACTTTTTATCTTTGGGACTGCTGCCTTCTTTATAGCGCCAATGGGCAGCGATACCTGATTCAGCTGTTTGATGCATTTCCCAGGTGCGGATCTGTACTTCAAATGGTTCTCCGCCCCGGCCAATAAAAGTAGTATGTAAAGACTGGTACATATTGGGCTTGGGGGTAGCAATATAGTCTTTAAATCTGCCCGGCAGGGGTTTCCACATGGTATGGATGATCCCCAGAACTCCGTAGCACTCATGTACATCATTTACAATCACACGAATTGCTATCTTATCGTAGATCTCATCGATATCTTTCATTTGCTTTATCATCTTTTTATAAATACTGTATATATTTTTCGGACGCCCTTCGATATCAGCCTCAATGCCTATTTGTTCAATTCCATTTCTGATTTGCGCAATCAGATCGTTCACATATTCTTCCCGTTCTTTGCGCTTTTGTTTAAGTCTTTTGGCAATCTGGTAATACATATCAGGATCCAGATAAAAAAAAGCCAGATCTTCCAATTCCCACTTGAATTTGAATATTCCTAAACGATGAGCCAGGGGAGCAAATATTTCCATAGTTTCTTCGGCGATTTCTTTTTGTTTATATTCCGGCTGGTAGTTTAATGTACGCATATTATGCAGTCGGTCTGCCAGTTTGATCAGGATAACCCGTATGTCTTTCGCCATGGCAATAAACATGCGGCGCAGGTTTTCTGCCTGGGCATCCTGCCTGGATTTAAACTGGATTCGGCTGAGTTTGGTAACCCCATCAACCAGTGAAGCAATTTCTTCGCCAAATTCCCGCGTGATCTCATTATGGGTCAAAACTGTATCTTCGATTACATCATGCAGCAGAGCAGCACAAATCGAAGCCGTATCCATTTCTATCCCGGTTAAGATATAGGCTACTTCGATCGGGTGACTGATATAGGCTTCACCCGATATCCTCTTTTGCCCTTCATGCGCCATTTGAGCATATTGGTAGGCTTTTTCGATCAGCTCAAAATCTGCATCTTCATCATATTTTTTTATCTGCTCGACAACATCGATAAGTTCCATATAATCACCATTTCAACTTATATTCAGTGTTTGAGCAAATTCCTTCCAGGCAGCTTTTTCGTTGATTCCTTCCCGGTATGCTGCAGATTTGCCAATATCAAAATCAGGTCGAAATTCTGAATGATGCTTTATTTCCATAATACTACCCTGTTTGTTGATTTGACACAAGCCTGAATCTGCAAGTATCTCCAGTATTGAAAGCATTTTCATCCTGGAAAGACTGGTACCCTGTTTTAATTGTATGGTTTTCATCAGATCTTCCGGTTTGATGCGGTTGGGTTTCATGCCCTGTATGACCTCCAGGACTTGATTTACCTCGGTTTCTTCCGGATACCTTTGCGTAAGATAAGAGGAGTTCTGCTCCAGCTTTTTTTCAGCGGCTGTAAGTATGACCTCGCATTCATTGCCGTTTTGAACCTGATCCAGCAAGAATATGGTTTCACATATACTGAAAGGCAGATCAGCCAAAATTACCTCGTCAATGTTATTGAATCCCTCGCCGAAAGAATAATTCCCATCGGTAATAAATGTTCCTGCCGGCAGTTTTTCAAATTGGCGGCGGAAAACCCTTCTTTTTCTTTGGTCTGCCAGAGCCGCTTCACTGATGAGCCCTTTAATTTGTGTTGTTATATCAATAATAGTAGAATTACGATTACTATAAATCAGATTCCTTTTCTCGGGATCGAAATTCTGTTTCATTTTGATTGATTTGAAAAATTGATCCGCATCAAAACCAAACTTGATTCTTTCGCAAATATCCACTGGGTTTTTACCTGCCGTAACCGGTTCTTCCGTCCATATTGGCAAAATCAGCCTCAGATTTTCCGGTAACCGGCAGCCCTCTAATACGTCTGTAAAGTAAGCGGCAGTAACCAAGTATATACCTGCCCTTCCTCTTTGCAATAACATGCTGGCGTCTGTCAGTTCTTCCGCCGGCATATGTCCATGCAGAGCATGCAGGAAACTGTTTCTGATGCAACTGTCAAGCCCCGGTTTATATTTTAACAGGCAGCGAACTGTAGGAAATAAAACCACCACAGGTCTTCCCGCCTTGATTTCATTGATCATTATCTGCAATTGCCGGTAAGGCAAGGCATCCATTCCTCTGAAATATTTAATATTATCAGGAATAAAGCTCATTTTCATCTCTTTGATCCTGATCTGCAGAGATTTTTTCCCCCGATATTCGTTCTCATTGATTTCACCCACCACATCATGCCAGCATTCCCGGTATGGAAGATTGATATATTGCGGTTTTCTAAAGGCAATCCCCTGCAGATCTGAAGGGGAAAAATCAAAACTGATATGTTCTTTTTGGCTGCCAACTGCTCTTAGAGATTGAATAGGCATATTCCTCATGATGAACAGCGGCTGCGGATTCCCTTCGCCATAAGGTTCAAGGGCTTTCAATTCTTTCATTAAATTAACCGTAATCTCTGTGAGATCGATTTCACCATCGGTCCGGCATGTCTTATGAAACACTTCTGCTGCCAGGTTCCTTCGGCTGTAATCATTGATCGCGGCAGCAAAAGCCTCATATTGTTTACGGGCAATGGTAACCCCGGCTGCCATTTGATGCCCGCCAAATTTAACAAGGTGGTCTTTACAGTGATCCAGGGCAGTGTAAAGATCAAATCCTCTGATACTCCGCCCGGACCCTTTGCCGGTATCCCCGTCCCAACTAATTACGAAAACCGGGCGGTAAAATTTTTCACACAAACGTGAGGCAACAATACCGATTACCCCTTCATGCCAATGTTCACCTGCCGCAATGATAACCTGGTCTTGCTGCCGGTCATCAGCCATGATTTGGGAGAGAGCTTGTTCAAAAATATGTTCTTCGATCTGGCGGCGTTCGTTATTAGCCATATTCATATAAATCGCCAGCCCCTCAGCTGTATGTTCTTCTTTGGTCAGCAATAATTCAATACTTTTACGGGCACTGTCAAGCCGCCCTGCAGCATTTAGACGCGGAGCGATCATAAATCCGACCTGACCGGCAGTAATTTCTTTATTTTCCAGCCCGGAAACCTTTAATAATGCTTTTAGTCCTGGTCTTTCTGTCCTTGCCAGATGCTGTAATCCATACCTGACCAGAATATGATTGTCCCCCATTAAGGGTACGATATCTGCCACTGTTGCCAGAGCTGCTAATTCAAGCCATTTATTATGGTTTTTCCCGCCAGTTATTTTTTGCTGCAGTGCCAGAACCAAATAATAGGTAATACCAGCCCCGCACAAATACTGGTTATCTTCATTACTGCCTAATTTAGGATTCACGACTGCAACGGCCGGGGGCAGTTCTTCTCCCGGGGTATGGTGGTCAGTAATGATTACATCCATTCCTGCTCTGGCTGCGTAATGGGCTTCTTCTACTGAAGTGATCCCGCAGTCCACACTGATCAGCAAATCATACTGCCTTTCGGCCAGACTTTTGATCGCGGGTATATTGATTCCATAACCTTCCTCAAAACGGTCCGGTACATAATAGTCGGCTTTTCCTCCCAGCATTTCGATACACTCTTTGAGAATCACGATACTGCAGATCCCATCTACGTCGTAATCTCCATAAATTATGATCTTCTGCTGCCCGCGTATAGCCAGACTGATACGTTCGACTGCCTGCTGCATCCCCGGTATAAATAATGGATCAGTCAGATCCTGTAATGTTCCATACAAAAATTTTTCCGCTTTGGCTTTGCTGTTGATTCCTCTGTTATGTAATAAACCAGCAGTGATCGCTGATATATTCAATTCTTCCTTAAGCCCCGGATTTCCGGCAGGAATTTCTTCAAAATACCAGGTTTTCTGAATATTCATTAATTCTACCTGCTTTCAGCCATATAAGTATCCATAAAAAATAGTATAATGGAATCAGACAACATTATAAATATTTTTGCTTTAGATGGTGATAAGGAAGGTCCGGGAAAGGGGTTTTGGCCATGGAAAAAGAGCAGCTGGAAAGAATCAGGCAATTAGCCCGGAAGCAAAAAGCGGAAGGTCTCACCAGTGAAGAAGCAGAGGAACAGCAAAGATTGCATATTAAGTACCTGGACTTCGTCAGGATACGGGTCAAAAAACAATTGGAAGAAGCAGGCCATTGTCATAAGCAAAAATAAATACAATTAAAACTTATTAGCAGATAAAACATCTGCTCTTTTTATTTGTTCTTTACTGATTAATTGTTCCTCACATTTTGCCGGCGATTTTTTAAATTAGTCCTCAAGTTTCTGTTGATTAAAAAATATAAATACTTCAGAAACTATTTTAAAAGGAGGCTTTCGCAAGTGGGGAAAAAAAGACACTATTATTCCGGCGGCAATACCTGTCTGGGTTTTTATCATTTCTATCCTACGATGGCCAGTGAAAATGTTGAGAGGAAAATAATTCTGAAAGGTGGTCCGGGGGTTGGAAAATCAAATTTTATGCGCGAGATCGGAGAGTCCTTTGCAGCTTTAGGATATGATCTCGCATATCACTGGTGTTCCTCTGATCCTGATTCTCTGGATGGATTGGTGATCGGAGATCTCTTTTGCTTACTGGACGGGACCAGCCCTCATGTTATCGATCCTCAATACCCCGGTGCAGTGGATGAAATAGTCAATCTGGGCTGTTATTGGAATCGGGGAAAAATACGGGAAAATCGGCAGGCAGTGATCAGTCTGACCAATACCATCAGCAGTTATTTCAAACTTGCTTATCTTCGCTTGCAGGAATCCAGTATAGCCTGGCAGGAAATGCAGTTTTATACCAATGCCTCCATGCACTGGCCTTCGGTCAATAAAAACATTTTAGCTTTAGGTCAGGATTTTCTGGCCACCGGTAAATTCTCTGACGTAAAACCGCGCCATCTATTTGCTGCCGCTATCACGCCCGGGGGTATAATCACAAAACATGACAGTTTGATCGATGCAGATTACAGCATTTATGCTGTTTCCGGCCGTCCAGGATGTGGTCTGCAAATGCTCTTTTCCTACCTGTTGCAGCAAATCGAACTCAACTCATTGGAGGCTGAAATACTTCATAATCCTTTTATACCTCAGGATATTGATTTTATTTTATTTCCTCAAGCCAAAAGTGTCCTGATTGATATCTCCGCCAATGTCGTTGATTATGCCGCGCTTTTGCCGGGAAGATTCAAAAGGAGGCTTGATTTTGATTTATTATTACAAAATTCCGCTGCCCATACAGAAGACTTTCAGAGGGCTAAAGAACGCTGCTCAGCAGGAATCGAGGCAGCAATCCATTTTCTCAGTCAGGCAAAAACATTACATGATGAATTAGAAGCTTTTTACACCCCTCACATGGATTTTGCCGCCATGAATGCCTTTAGAAATGCTTTGTGTGAAGAACTGGCTGGCAGCGTGACAGATTAGATCAGTCAGCAATCAATGCTTTTATGGTTGAACTGGCAGGATCCAAATCAATGATCAGCTTAAGAAAACTATCTGAATTTTGTCCTTTGTTCATAACCCGGGCAGTTAACTGCCCGTTTTTTATTTCTGCTCCGCCTTTCACCATCATGCGCTGATCGGTCACAAAGCGATCATGCTGCTCTATTGGCAGTTCAATCCACTTGTTTTGATAGGCGCTGATCCCCTTTAATTTACGCAACCAAGGTTTGACCAGTATTTCAAAGATGATGTATCCTGCTCCCGGGCTTCCGGGAAGATTGAATAATAATATGCCGTCCTTCTCTGCTGCACTGGTATGCCGGCCTGGTTTTAAGTCAAGTCCTTCAAAAATTATACTGGCCCCAATCTGTTGGAAAGCAGACTGTACCAGATCATATTGCCCTTCGGCAGTACCACCGCTTATGATAATTACTCTGCTTTTTTTAATGCCTTCGTATAGTTCCTGTATAATCGCATCGATTTTATCTTTAACAGGTCGGCCCGCCCCCAACGGATGGCAGCCGACAGCTTTCAGCAGGCTATAAAAGAGGGTCTTGTTGCTGGCAAAAACTTGCCCGTCAAGCCTATTTTCCCCGGGCAGAACCAATTCACTGCCGGTGTTGATCACATAAACCGGCGGAATGGTAAAGACTGAAACTTGTGACAATCCTGCGGAAGCTATGATCTCGGTATGGTTTATTCCCAGCACTTCCCCGGCTGCAACGATCCGTTCCCCCATTTTCAAAAAGTCGCCGCGATTTTGTATATTGATTCCCGGCTTGACCTCCTGGTTGATACAAACCTCATCGTTTACGATCCGGACGTTTTCTTTTTTGATAACTGCTGCAGTTTTATCCGGGATCATGGCACCGGTCATGATCCTTATGGTCTGGCCGGGTTTTAGTGTCAATGGCGATAGATCACCTGCCGCTGCCGTGTCTGCGATTGCCAGCCTCGTTTCTTTTCCCAGCAGTAATTTGTTTAAGTCCGATGCATGCACGGCAAAACCATCTACCTTTGAATGCGTAAAGAGAGGAAGATCAACCGGTGTGTATATATCTTCCGCGGCAACTCTTCGTAAGGCATGCTCGATGGGTATGAATTCCCGATCGCCTGGTATGCTGTAGGGCAGACATTTACTTAGAGCTGTCTCAAGAGAAATGGCTTTTTCAGGCATAAAAAACCTCTTGTTAGTAAATAATAACTTCTACTTTTTCTCCGGCTTTGAGCCCTTGTTTTTCATAGGGAATATGAATGAATCCCCGGGCCTGACTCAAAATACTCATTAAGCCCGATTTGCCTAATAATGGGCGGATAAGCTTTCTCCCATCCTGTTCTTCCAAGGCTGCCGGAATAAAATCGTCCCGTCCTGCCTGGGAAAAAACATTTATACTCAAATACCCTTCGCAGCCCTTCCACCTATTTTGCGGCTTTAGCAACGGTGCTGCAAGGAAATAGAATACGGTTAATGCAGAAACCGGGTGCCCGGGCAGACCGATCACCAATTTTCCGCCTATTTGTACTGCTAAAGTCGGCTTGCCCGGTTTAACTGCGATGCCATGAAAGAGCATTTTGGCCTCCGGAAAGGACATTAAAACTTCCATCGTTACATCCATGGTCCCCACCGAGCTTCCTCCCGAAAGCAGCAATATATCATTCTCTGCCAGTCCTGCTGAAACGGCTTCCAGCAAAGCATCAAACTGGTCTTTTACCAGCGGATAAACAGTGGGAACTGCACCACATGAATAAACCGCAGTATATAAGGCATAAGAGTTAACGTCTCTGATTTCACCCGGAGCTAACTTTTTTTCCAGTGGCACCACCTCATCACCGGTTGAAATGATCCCTATCCGATATGGTTCTATGACCTTCAGGGTTTTCATGCCTAAAGATGCCAGGAGTCCTACATCTGCCGGTCTGATCTCCCGTCCTTTTTCCAATATTATCTGACCGGCAGACACATCTTCGCCGATCTGCATCACATTTTCAAACAGTGCCGCCGGCCTGTATGTCAGGACGGTCTTTTCATCAAGTTTCTCTGTATATTCCACCATAACAGCGGCATCGGCACCGCAGGGCAGCATACCGCCGGTGGGAATCCAGCAGCACTGTCCTTTAGCTAATCTAATATCAGTACTTTGCCCCATTTTAATTTCGCCCACACAATCCAGAAAGCCCGGGGACGATTCACTGCATCCGTAGATGTCTTCCGCACGAACAGCATAACCATCAACGGTTGAACGGTTAAAAGCCGGCAGGTTTTCTTCACTGATTATATCCTCCGCTATGATCCGTCCAACAGACTCAATCAAGCTGATAGTCTGCGATCCTAAAGGCGGGCGGACGTCCATAAGTTGTGCAAGAGCCTGTTCATAGCGCATAACCTGGAAAAAATCTTTCATGATTATGATTCCTTTGTTCATTTTTCATAAATTATACTTCAAGCTCAAACTAATGCAAAATAAACAAGCTGATATTTTGCGATTTACAAACTACTGTTTTTGAAATAGCATGGTTTAGGTTAAAATAAGAAGAAATTTATTTTATCTGGAGATTATATAATGAAACGAAAAATATACATAGAAAATATGCCATTGGAAAAAGCAACTGCACTATTCGAGCAGCGACTTGAAGAAGCAGACTGCTATCATATCAAAGCAGAAGAAATTACGGTATCAAACAGTTTAGGCCGGATTACTGCTTCACCTGTATACGCCCGTCGTTCATCGCCCCATTACATTTCTTCCGCAATGGATGGAATCGCTGTGAAAGCTTCCTCAACTGCAGGAGCAACCGAAGTTAACCCTGTCACCCTAAAGGCTGATGACTTTTTTGAAGTGGATACCGGTGATTATATCCCGGCTCAGTTTGATGCAGTGATCATGATCGAAGAGGTTAATTTTATCAATGAAACCGCGCAAATCATAAAAGCCGCTGTCCCGTGGCAGCATATACGTTCAGTTGGTGAAGATATCGTTACCTATGATATGCTGATTCCAAGTTTCACCCGCATAGGACCTTACGAAGTGGCCTCACTGATTACAGCCGGGGTAAATACTCTTAATGCAATAAAAAAGCCGATCGTCGGTATAATCCCTACCGGTACCGAACTTGTCGACCGGGGAAGTGAAGAAATGGCACCCGGATTAATCGTGGAATCAAACAGTCACATGCTCAAAGCATTGTGTGAAGAATGGGGCGCCGTTGCCCTGCGTCATGAAATCGTTATTGATGATAGGGAACAAATCCGAAGGGCCATTGAAGAAATGACCCCCCAGGCAGACATAATCATTGTATGTTCCGGTTCTTCTGCCGGACGGGAAGATTATACTGCTTCCCTGCTGGAAGAAATGGGGGAATTGATCGTTCATGGGCTGGCGGTTCGCCCCGGTAAACCAGCAATTTTAGGCCTAATTGAGCAAAAGCCTTTCATCGGAGTTCCCGGATATCCAGTCTCAGCCGATTTGATTTTTGGCCTTTTTGCAAAGCCTTTGATATATAAAATGCAGGGATTGCTCCCTCCTCCTATGCCGGAACTGGAATGTAATGCAGCACGCAAAATGCCTTCTCCTATGGGTGTGGATGATTTTATCAATGTCAGTATTGTAAAGATTGCTGAACGCTACCATTGTTTCCCTTTGGTGAAAGGTGCCGGAATAACCACCAGTCTGGTAAAATCAGACGGAGTATTATGTATCAAGCGCGGAATGGAAGGTCTGCAAGCCGGGGACAATTGCATTGTCACCTTACGGCAGCCCCTGAATGTAATTGATGAATCCATAATTACCATTGGCAGTCATGATCTTTCCATTGATATCCTGGCAGATATTTTACAAAAGCGGTACGGATTAAGACTTATATCGATCAATGCCGGCAGTATGGGCGGCATCTTTTCTCTGCGCCGTAAAGAAACTCACTTTGCAGGTCTTCATTTATTGGATTATGAAACCGGCGGTTACAACGTGAGTTATGTCCAAAAATATTTATCCGGTGATAACTGGCTTTTAATCAATCTGGTCAAACGTGATCAGGGGTTGATCATTCAAAAAAACAACCCTTTAAATATCTCTTCCTTAAAAGATCTCAAAAATCCTCAGATAAGATATATCAATAGGCAAAACGGGTCCGGGACCAGGATCCTGCTTGACTATCTTTTAGAGAAAGAAGATATCAGGCCCCAGGAGATCAACGGTTATAACCGTGAGGAATACACTCACCTGGCAGTAGCAGCTTCGATTAAAAACGGTGCTTCCGATACCGGGTTAGGAATCTATTCCAGCGCCAGGGCTTTGAATCTTGATTTTATACCGATCACCCGGGAACAGTATGACCTTTGTATCCTTCCGCAATTATTTAGTACTGTAAACCTGGAACGTCTATATACAGCAATCTTAAGTGATGAATTCAAAGACCGAATAATGGCTATCGGGGGTTATAACCTTGACTCAACCGGGCAGATCATCACGTCAAATAATATTTAGTTATAGCATTTTTAATTTTTCTTTATATAACTATTGTATCTTCTATACTGGCAAGGATTCTTTTTGCTTATGTCGAATTTAAATATGATTGACTATCGTAAGGTTTGGAATGAATCCAAGCATTCATCAAACTCCGGTAAATATATTGTAAAGGTCGTGTATAGAACTTTTTAATAGGACAACCGGCTATAGGTTTGCTAATTTGGGGGAGGTGAATTTGTTTCCTTATTTAAGCTATAATCGGGACAAGGGGAAAGTCATACTTTAACTAAAGTAAGTGGGGAAGGAGAGTGTGAGTTTATGAGAGTAACCCGTAGGCAATTTCTCAAATTGAGCGGGGCGACTGCTGCTGTATTTTCAGCTGCTGAACTCGGTTTCAACTTTGAGGCTACGGCATCTGCAGTTAAACAACTGAGAATCAAAAATGTTACGCCAACGCCGACAATTTGCCCTTATTGCGCATCCGGCTGTGGTCTGGTTGTTTATGCAGAACGTGACAGCGAAGGAAAGTTTGTCAAACTCCTGAGTGTACATGGTGACCCTGATAATCCAATCAATATGGGGGGGGCTTGCAGTAAAGGTTCAGCCATGTTTAATCTCCGGGAAATCTACGACCCGGAAACTGGCGAACAAATGATCAACCCAAAGAGAGTGCAAAAACCTTTATACAGGGCCCCAGGTTCTACCAAATGGGAAGAAAAAGATTGGGATTGGATGTTGGATAGGATTGCTGAAAAAATAAAAGAAACCAGAGACAGCAGCTTTATCCACAAAGAAAAAATCGATGATGGCAGCGAAATAATCGTTAACCGGACGGAAAAAATTGCTTCGGTGGGCGGTTCAGGACTTGATAACGAAGAATGTTATCTGTTAAGTAAAATGATGCGTTCCCTGGGTGTTGTATATCTTGAAACCCAGGCCCGTATCTGACACTCCGCTACGGTCGCAGGTTTGGGACCATCATTTGGGCGGGGTGCAATGACTAATTCAGTTAACGACCTCAAAAATACAGATTGTGCACTGATCATGGGCAGCAACTGCGCAGAAAATCATCCGGTAACAATGAGATGGCTGCTGAAAGCAAGAGATACTCGCGGCGCCAAACTTATTCATGTGGATCCGCGCTTTACCAGAACTTCAGCCCGTGCTGATATTTATGCGCCTTTACGTTCAGGAACTGATATTGCATTCCTGGGCGGCATGATCAAGTACATTATTGACAACGAATTGTATCATAAGGACTACGTTGTTAATTACACCAATGCAGCTTGTTTGATCAAAGATGATTATTCTTTTGAAGACGGCTTATTCTCTGGATATGATGAGGAAAACCGCAAATATGATGTCAGCAGTTGGGACTATCAAACGGATGAAGCAGGAATGGCACTGACAGATCCAACCTTGCAGCATCCGCGCTGCGTATTCCAATTGTTGAAAAAGCACTATGAGCGTTATGATATCGATACAGTTTGTGAGATAACTGGTACACCCAAGAATAAATACCTGGAAGTATTGAAAACCTTCTGCGCAACCGGCGCTCCAGACAAGACCGGTACTATTATGTATGCCATGGGAATCACCCAGCACACGGTAGGCAGTCAGAATGTACGTGCTTTCTCAATCGTACAGATGCTGCTGGGCAATATGGGCAGACCGGGCGGCGGTATCAATGCACTGCGTGGTGAAAACAACGTTCAGGGTGCTACGGATATGGCGTTGCTATATCACTTGATCCCGGGCTACATTAATTCTCCCTCGAATGCTCCCAGCAATAAGAAATTGATTGATTATATCAGAAGCGTAACTCCCGGATCCGCCAAACTGCAGTTTTCCAATCTGGCTGAATTCCGTGAACTGGTAAAAGCAGGTTTCCCCAATTCAGGCTGGAAGATCAATAGTTCCAAATGGATCGTAAGTATGCTCAAAGCCTGGTATGGAGATGCTGCAACTGAAAGTAATGATTTTGCTTATCATTATCTGCCCAAACGGGATGACAAGAAGAACTATTCCCATATCGCATTATTTGAAGCCATGTACAAAGGCGAAATAGATGGTCTGGTTGTAAATGGCTCCAATCCTGTTGTCGGTGGTCCAAATGCCAATAAGGAACAAGAAGCCATGACCAAATTGAAATGGCTGGTTTCCATCGATTTGTGGCTGAACGAAACTGCTGACTTCTGGACGTACAAAGCCTGGACAAGATCCGTTCATAATTCCGCCGTGCCAAAAATAACTCCGGAAAACATTCAAACTGAGGTGTTTTTCCTGCCTGCGGCAGCGGTATACGAAAAAGAAGGGACTGCTGCTCAAACCGGTCGTTTGGTCCAATATCGCTGGAAGGGTGCAGATCCGGTTGGAGAGTCCAAGGCAGATTTATGGATTTATTATGAACTGGGTAAAAGACTCAAAAAACTCTATGAAGGCAGTACTCGACCTGAAGACGAACCCGTTGTCAACATGACCTGGGATTATGATGATGGGCACGGCCATGACGATATTTACAAAGTGGCTAGAGAGTTATGCGGTTACAGCCTGGTTGATGGCAACCCGGTCGAAGGTTTTGCCAAGCTTATGGATGACGGCAGTACCGCATGTGGTAACTGGATTTACTGCGGAGGTGCAACCTTAAAGGATGGTCAATGGTTCTATAAACCACAAAAACGCATAAAAGAAGATCCTAGTGGCTTGGGCATTTTCCCTGATTGGGGATGGGCCTGGCCGGTAAACCGCAGGATCATATACAATCGTTGCTCTGTCCAGCCTGATGGTGTGACCCCTTGGCCGGGAGATGAGGCCCGCAAACTGGTGAATTGGGATGCCGCTCAAAACAAATGGGTAGGAGTGGATGTACCTGACTTTGTTGGAACAACTGCTCCGGATAATCCTAATTTCACTAAACCCTTTATCATGCAGCCTGATGGCTACGGACGCTTATTTGCTCCAACCAGTGCAATGAAAGACGGACCTTTCCCAGAGCATTATGAGCCATGGGAAAGCCCGACCACCAATAAGATGAACAGTCGTGACCTGAATCCCGCCACCAAAATATTTGAACCGGAAAAGCAGGGGACGGTTGATAAGTACCCGATCATTGGCACCACGTATCGTGTATCAGAACATTGGCAGACCGGAGCCTTGACCCGTAACCTGCCCTGGCTGGCCGAACTGGTACCCGATATGTTTGTAGAACTAAGTGAAGAGCTGGCTAAAGAAAAAGGAATTAAAAACGGTCGTGAAGTAATTGTTTCCACAACCCGTGGTGATTTAAAAGCAATTGCCTGTGTAACCAAGCGCCTTAAACCCTTCACTATAAACGGGAAAAAAGTTCATCAGATAGGCATGTTATGGCAATTTGGCTTTAAAGGTTATGCCACCGGAGACACAGCCAATTGGCTTACACCTCATATTGGTGATGCCAATACCACTATTCCGGAATATAAAGCATGGCTATGCGACATAAGGAGGGCTTAACAATGGCAAATTTAACAAATCTTTACGATGTCAGCAAATGTACAGCCTGCCGTGGTTGCCAAGTAGCCTGCAAAGATTGGAATCAACTTCCGGCTTCTATAAAACCATTTAAAGGCAACTATCAGACGCATGAAGATACAGATGGTGATACTTATACCATTATCAAGTATTTTGAAGAAGAAGATCCGGTTCATGGTGTAAGTTGGAACTTTATCAAACGCCAGTGTATGCATTGTTTTGATGCCAACTGTATGAAAGTATGCCCCAAGGGAGCATATACCAAAACAGAATGGGGCGCAACCATTCATGATCCTGATAAGTGTATAGGCTGTCAGTATTGTGCAACAGCATGCCCGTTTGACATTCCCAAATACCTGAAACGGGTAGACAAAATTACCAAGTGTACCCTTTGTGCCGGTCGGGTGGAGGAAGGGCTGGAACCCGCCTGTGCCAGAACCTGCCCGACGGATGCTCTGATATTTGGTGATCGCGACGAACTCTTGCAGATCGCCGAAGATCGGGCCAAATTTTTGCAGGCCAATGGTTTTCCTAATGCTACAATTTATGGAAAACTGGAATTAGGCGGACTCAATAAACTCTATGTTTTAACTGATACCCCAGATAAGTTTGGTCTGCCAGTAGATCCCAAAGTTCCAAATGTTACCTTCTGGCAAAATTATGTACAGCCATATGCCAGTTGGCTGATCCCCTTGTTCTTACTGGCTTCGGGCACCAGTTTTGTTACTACCAGGCTTATCGCCAACAAAAATAAAGGACACGAGGAAGGGAAGGAGGTCGTGAATGATGCAATTGGTTCCTGAGTATAAAGCTGATGTTCCCCGCGTTGAACGCTTTAATTTTGTATCCCGTTTCACTCACTGGGGACATACGGTAACATTTTTACTCTGCCTCTTTACTGGTTTAGTCCTGTTTTTTGATGGAGTAGACTGGCTGGCAGCTGTATTTGGCGGATATATCGGTGCAGGAATTATTCACCGGATTTCAGCAGTATTGATGACCATCGTAATAGGTATCTTTGTACTATTCAATTTCAAGGTACTGATCAATTGGATCAAGGACATTCTGCGTTTTGGTATGAACGATATCGGCTTTTTATTAAAGTTCCCCTTGGAATTTTTAGGTTTTCATGTTAATATCCCGCCGCAGACTAAATTCAATGGCGGTGAAAAAGGTAATTCCATCGTAACACCCACAATGGTTATACTGTTAGTCTTAAGTGGTTATATCATGTGGTTTCCGACGATCTTCCCCAAATGGTTGGTTATCGTTGCTTATCCAACTCATGATATAGCTATGGTCCTGGCAACCTGTATGGTATGTATGCACGGTTACCTTGGTTCCTTCCATCCCGGTTCCGGCGAATCCTTCTGGGGTATGTGGAAAGGAACCGTAAGAGAAGAATGGGCAAAGCACCATCATGCTACCTGGTATGAAGAAACTTACGGCCAGAAAGATGATGAGCAGAAAGAAGCATAATGAGACCCGTCACAATATAATGGGGGAATATATTCCCCCATTTTTTCTTTACAATCTCATTCGGGTTTGCCATACTGGTATTTGGCTTTAGAATAAATAGAAGAAGGTGATGGCTTGAAAAGACAAACCCCGGTCGATCTCCCTCAAGGATATATTGATTTTTTCATTGCTCTGGAGAATCTGCAAAATGAGCAGCAAATATTACTGGCCAAGACCAACCAATTTGAAACCTTTGACATAAAGAAAATAATAACCTCAGGCAACAGGCCTCTAATTAAAATGCAAGGCATTACTATTAATGAAGATGATTATAAATCAGCTTTGCTTAGTATTATAAGATTCATGAAAGCAAACCGCCCGGACACTACAACTGGAATGGAAAAGCTGGAACAGGTATTAGGAGATCTGGATATCAAGCCAGTCGTATCTAAACTGGCGGCTTTAGAGATAGATGATTTCTTTGCCAAACTAGCCGAACAAGTTGATCTTACTCCGGAATTAGTGGTTTTTGTCTTTGACCATGCTCTAAGACCATTTTTGCGTATTTACGCAGCCCCATACCAAGACGAGCTGGTAAAAGATGATACACCCTTTTGGCGCTTTCCCAATATATGCCCGGTTTGCGGCAGCAAATCTCATTTCAGCCGGATAAGATCAGCTGATGATCGTCGCTTTATGTTTTGTGACCGTTGTTTTAGCGAATGGGAATCACCGTTTTTGCAATGCGTCCATTGCGGAAACGATAACCCCACATCCATAAAATATTTAAATGTTGAAAATGACGATGCCTATCAGCTTTATGTATGTGACAAATGCCTTGGATATTTAAAAACTTACGACGAAAGACAAAAGAAACAGATCACTGATTTGTTTATTGCCAACATGGAAACAATCTACCTGGATCTACTGGCCAAGGAAAAAGGCTATACCAATCATGATGAGTGATAAATAACCCCAGGGATCTTCCGGTGTGCATAATAAAAAAACAACCCCCTTTTTAAGGGGGTTGTTTTTTTATTGAGATTACACTATTTTCTCCAGTTTTGCTGCCGATACCTTATATTCAGGAATCTTGGCAGTTGGATCCAGGGAATCTGCATTGGTAAGCACATTAGCAGCTGCTTCCTTGTAATGGAAAGTGATAAACACTACCTTTTCATTTACGATCTCACTGATGTGTGCCTTAAGCTCAATGCTGCCTCTTCTGGTACTCAACCTGACCAATTCTCCGTTTGCTATTCCCAATTTTGCAGCAGTCACAGGATTGACTTCGACCTCATTATAGGGCCGATGCTCATCAAGGGCCGATGCACGCCGGGTCATTGTTCCGGTATGATAATGGAACAAGTTTCTGCCGGTGGTAAGGATCAGAGGATATTCTTCATCGGGCAGTTCTACCGGTTCTTTGAAGTCGATGGCATGGAACAATCCCAGACCTCTGCTGAATTGAGCAGAATGCAGGATAGGCGTTCCCGGATGCTCAACTGTTGGGCATGGCCAGGGTATGCCGGTGGCATCGATCTTCTCATACGTGATTCCGGCATAGGATGGTGTTACGGTTCTGATTTCTTCAAAGATGGCTTCCGCAGAATCATATTCCATCGGGTATCCGCAGCGAGTCGACAGTTCACAAATGATCTGCCAATCAGGCCGGGCATCCCCTATCGGGTCTATGGCCTTACGTACTCTTTGTACACGCCGTTCAGTATTGCTGAAGGTTCCTTCTTTTTCGGCGAAAGTTGCCCCCGGCAGTACTACGTCAGCCAATTGGGCAGTTTCAGTCAGAAATATATCCTGAACTAAAAGGAATTCCAGATTCTTCAATGCTTCTTCCACATGGTTAATATCCGGGTCACTCATCATTGGGTTTTCTCCCAATACATACAGTGCTTTCAGTTCTCCGTGGTGAGCATGTCCGATCGCTTCGGTTAATGTCCAGCCGTTTTTCCCTGACAGAGGAACACCCCAGGCTTTTTCGAATTTCTCTTTATTGGCTTCATTGCTTACCTGCTGATAAGCGGGATATACATTGGGCAATCCACCCATGTCGCAGGCTCCCTGCACATTATTCTGACCTCTGAGCGGATTGACTCCCGTTCCCGGACGTCCAAGGTTTCCGGTTAGTAATGCCAGATTACACATTGTCTTGACATTATCGGTCCCTGTACTATGCTGGGTAACACCCATGGCATAACAAATTGCTGCAGCTTCAGATTCTGCATATAAGCGTGCAGCTTTAATGATATCTTCCGCCGGTACACCGGTTATTTCAGCCGCGACTTCCGGCGGATATTTTTGGACTGTTTCTGCAAACTGTTCGTAGCCTTCCGTTCTGTTTTTAATAAATTCTTCTGCCAGAAGGCCTTCATTGATGATGACATTCATCATTCCGTTCACTAACGCTACATCGGTTCCTGGTTTGAAACGCATATAAATATCAGCTATTTCAGCCAGTTCAATTTTACGCGGATCAGCAACAATCAGTTTTGCCCCATTTTTGCGGACATTTTTCCTGATTTTATAACCAATGACCGGATGGTTTTCTGTTGTATTGGTTCCAATCAAAAAGATACACTTGGCATCGTTTTCCAACTCATTAATGGAGTTAGTCATTGCGCCACTTCCAAATGCTGCCCCCAGACCGGCGACAGTAACGGAGTGTCAGAGACGGGCACAATGGTCAACATTATTGGTACCAATGGCCGCCCGCATGAATTTTTGCGCCAGATAATTCTCTTCGTTGGTAACACGAGCAGAGGTAAACATCGCTAACGCATCAGGTCCATATTTTTCTTTGACCCCTTTTAGCTTGTCCGCCGCGTAGCTGAGCGCTTCCTCCCAACTGGCTGGGCGAAGTTCTCCGTTTTCACGAATCAAGGGGGTAGTCAAACGTTCAGGTGAATGAATGAAGTCCCAGCCGAATCTTCCTTTTACACATAAGGCCCCTTTGTTGACCGGACTGTATTTTCTATCCCGATTGGAAGTTACCCCGACCACTTTGCCTTCATTGACGTTGAGCTCCAAAGTACAACCGGTGCCGCAGTAAGTACAGGTGGTAAGAACCTTTTCATTCTGGGCAGCTTTGCCTTTGCCTGCTGAAACTTTACTGGTCAATGCCCCAACCGGACATACCATGACGCATTGTCCGCAGAATACACAGGTGGAATCTGCCAGGATTCCGTTAAAAGCAGTGGAAATTTTAGCATGATGCCCACGGTCTTCAAGGTTGATGGCATCGGCTCCGGTGATTTCCTCACAGGCGCGCACACAGCGGGTACACATGATGCATTTGTCATAATCTCTTTCGATGAATGGATTAGGATCTTCTTTGTAAAAGTGCGGGCCTTCTCCGGCAAAGCTTGATTCTTTGACTCCATATTTGTAGCAGTAATCCTGCAGTTTGCAGTTACCGTCTTTTTCACATACATGACAGTCGAATTTGTGCCGGGCGGTTAAAAGCTCCAGGATAACTTTCCTGGCTTCTACTACATCTTCGCTTTCAGTGAGTATATCCATATTGTTTTCCGCCGGCATTACACATGCTGCTACCAGTGTTGGTCTTCCCTTGGCTTCTACCAGACACATGCGGCAGGATCCTGCCAATCTTAAATCTTCATCATAACATAATGTCGGCAGTTCTGCCCCGGCTTGGCGGCAGGCTTCCAACAGCATGGTTCCCTTTGGTACCTGTATTTCTTTACCGTTTATTTTAAGATTTATCATCTGTTTTCCTTCCTCCTTTCCTAAAGGATTTATACGAGTTTTCTCATATACTCATATTTAAAATGTTTGATGGTTGATTCCACCGGGATCGGGGCTGCCTGTCCCAATCCACATAGTGAGGCTTTCCGCATAACTTTGGCCAGGCGCAGTATATTTTCAAGATCTTTTTCACTGGCTTTGCCTTCATTGACCTTATGCAGCATTTCGCACATTCTGAAGGTACCTTCCCGGCACGGATTACACTTGCCGCAGGATTCGTGTTCAAAGAATTTGGTAATGCGTGCTACCGTGTCAACGATATCTCTGGTTTCATCCAGAACCAGAACCGCACCTGAGCCCAGGGCTGCTCCAATGGCTCCCATGGAATCAAAATCTATCTGAGTATCCAGGTTTTCTTCTGGTATAAAAGCCCCTGAAGTTCCTCCAACCTGTACGGCTTTAAATTTCTTGCCGTTTTTGATGCCTCCGCCCAGTTTATAGATTACATCCCGCAATTTATAATCAGTCGGTACTTCGAAATAGGTTGGGTTGTTAATATCACCCGTCAGGGTCAGCACTTTGGTGCCGGGATATTTAGCCGCGCCTATACCGGCAAACCATTCGGCTCCATTGACCAAAATATAGGGAAGGCATGCGAAGGTCTCCACATTATTGACTACAGTAGGTGCTGCCCATAATCCTGCCACGCCTGGAAACGGAGGTTTAAATCTGGGCTCTCCCCGATGCCCTTCAATAGACTCTATCAAAGCAGTTTCTTCTCCGCATACATACGCTCCGGCACCCATTCTGACTTCAATGTCAAAATCTCCTAATGCTCCGGCATCCTTGGCACTCTTTACGGCATTCTTCAATAATTCTACGACGAAGGGATATTCTCCCCGGCAATAAATGTAACCTTGATCCGATCCTATTGCCGCGCCGCAAATGGCCATACCTTCCAACAAAGCCTGGGCATTTTTTTCGCAAATAATACGGTCTTTATATGTTCCTGGTTCCCCTTCGTCCAGGTTACATACAACATATTTTACCGGTGCATCCTGAGGAACAAAACTCCATTTCATACCGGCATTAAATCCTGCTCCCCCTCTGCCTCGTAAACCAGATTTTTTAACTTCATCGATCAGGTCTTTCTTTTGCATGGCTCTGGCTTTTTCCAGGCCTTTATAACCGCCGACCTTGATATAATCCGCTGCACTCTCCGGATTGATCTGGTCAGCATATTCTAACAAAACGCGTTTCTCTTCCAACTTTTTCACCTCCCCTTCCCTATTTATATGCACTCAAGATTTCTGGAATTTTTTCCGGACTAACATTAAATATCGGTTCTGAGTTTACAGTGATGACCGGAGTGGCCTGACATTGCCCAATACATTCGGTCAGTTCCAGAGTGTATTTGCCATCGGCAGTAGTTTCTCCGGTCTTAATGCCTAAATATTTCTCGATCGCTTTGATTACTTCGTCCGCTCCTGCTACATGACAGGGTGCACTTTCACACATGCGGATAATATATTTGCCTCTTTTCTCCACGGATAAATAAGAGTAAAAAGTCGCCACTCCGTACGCTTTTGCCTCAGACATACCAAAAGCTTTTGCTGCTGCTGTCAAAGCTTCCCTGGGAATATAATTGTATTCCTTCTGAATTGCGTGAAAGGCTTCGATTATGCCCCCCTTGGTATTTTTTTGACTGGCAATCAAATCCATGTAATTAGCCATTTGTTCACCTCCTTTGCAAAATTTATATATCAAACAAAAAACCCACTGAGGAAAAGGCTAACAATGCATACAGCTGATTCTGACTTAAATCTGAACCACAGTAAAGCAATTGCTCCTTTCCGCAATGGGAGGTAAATTCGTTTCCGAACTTGCCCGATGATTGGCTGCCATAGCTAAAAGCTTTAGGCAAAACAATTCGGAGGCAATTATTTATTTAATTTTTCAGGGGCAAAATTGAACCTGCAAGAATCCCTTGTCGATAACAGTCTAATCGATGAAGCAAAGGACTAAGCACACTATCATTATAACAGAATAAAATCTGTTTATGTGAAAACATGAACTATTAAATGCAAGAACCTTCCCCACTACTTATATTAATTCACTTTAAGCCGGTTCCTTCCTGCAATCTTTTTCTATTATAATTAATAATTATTATATGTATAATTTCATATGCAAAATCCCCTGAATGCCCTGCTAAATATCGATATGCAGCTAAAAGAAGGGAACCTGTCAGTCACTTAAAAACCTTTATACTTCTTTCATTAATCTGGCTGCTATTCTTTGAGCCTGCCTCATTATTTCCTCCTGGTCCAAAGTAATGAACTGTCGGTTTTCCATAATGACCCTGCCATTTATGATTACTGTTTCCACATCACTGGCCTGCCCCGAATAGACCAGATTGGCTGTTATATCATACCGCGGAATTTGATGAGCTGCATGCAGATCGATAATAATCATATCCGCTTTATAGCCCTTTTTGAGGGCTCCAATCTGCCCATTTAGACCCAGGGCCTGAGCACCGTTAACCGTTGCCATTTCCAAAGCTTTATAAGCCGGTAACACGGTAGGATCCATTGAACTTACTTTATGCAGCAAAGCACAGGTTCGCATTTCCTGCATCATATCCAGATCATTATTGCTGGAGGCACCATCAGTTCCTAATGCAACTGGTATTCCGGCTGCCAGCAGCTTTGGTACCGGTGCAATGCCGCTGGCCAGCTTCATATTGCTTTCCGGATTATGGGCTACGGCTGCTCCGCTTTCTGCCAGAAGAGCTATATCTTCCTCACTGAGATGAACACAATGGGCTGCCAGGACATGGTTTTTTAACAATCCCGTGTCTTTTAATATCTTAACCGGGGTTTTTCCGTATTGTGCAGCCATATCGGCAACTTCTCCAAGGGTTTCAGCCACATGAATATGAACGCCTACTCCCAGATCAGCAGCCAGTTCTGCAACTCTTGAAAGGTATTCCGGCGGACAGGTATAGGGTGCATGAGGACCAAGCATAACGGTAATTCTTCCATCCCCCTGATTGTGCCATTTTTTCACCAGCTCTATGCTGTCAGTGATCGCCTGCTCACTCATGGGTCCGGCACCGATCATGCCCCGGGACAAGCAAGCCCGCATGCCAGATTTTTCCACCGCCTGGGCTACCTCATCCATGGAAAAGTACATATCAGCAAAAGTGGTTGTACCTGATTTGATCATTTCAATCATCGCCAGCATAGTACCCCAGTATATATCATCCGGGGTCAATCTGTCTTCCAATGGCCAGATCTTTGTTTCCAGCCATTCCTTCAGGGGCAGGTCGTCAGCATAGCCCCGCAGCAAAGTCATGGCCGCATGCGTGTGGGTATTGATGAAGCCTGGCAGCACCACTTTGTTTTGCCCTTCGATGACCTTATCACAGCCGGCTGTCTCGGTCTCCCCGCTGCCAATGGCAATGATGACATCATTTTCGATCACGATATATCCTTTTTCTATGATCTGGGAAGCGCCATCCATTGGAATAATACTGATATTGTGCAGTAGTGTTCTCATCTTTCTCCTCCTCGTATCTGCATCAGATGTTGTCTGATGTTTTTCTGAAATGGGGGGTTAATGATCCCGCTTTCGGTAATGATCCCGGCGATCAGCTGCTGAGGTGTTACGTCAAAAGCAGGATTAAAAACGCTGGCTTCCGGTACCGTCAGGTTAATGCCTCTAAACTGCTTGATCTCCAGATGGGAACGTTCCTCGATCGGAATCTGACTGCCGGTTTCAATATTTACATCAACGGTTGAATGGGGTGCTGCAATATAAAAAGGAATGTGATGATAATCAGCCAGTACGGCTAATGTATAGGTCCCGATCTTATTGGCGGTATCACCGTTGGCTGCGATTCGGTCTGCACCGGCTATAACTGCATCCACCAGGTTAAGCTGCATAATATAACCCGCCATGCTGTCAGTAATAAGTGTGACCGGAATCTTATCCTGCATCAGTTCCCAAACGGTCAAACGCGATCCCTGCAGTACCGGCCTGGTCTCGCAAGCCCAAACCTGACTGATCTTGCCTTGCCTGTGAGCCGTTCTGATCACGCCCAGTGCAGTTCCATAACCTCCGGTCGCCAGTGCTCCTGCATTGCATATGGTAAGTATCCGGCTATTTTCCTTCAGCAGTTTTTCACCATGATCACCGATGGCCTGGTTGATCTTGATATCTTGAGCCAGAATATCTTCAGCTGTTTTGATCAAAGCCTCCTGCAACCAGCTTATACCTTGCTTTTCATATTGACGGAAAACTTCTTCCATTCTGCCTAAAGCCCAGAATAGATTTACTGCAGTCGGGCGGGTAGCAGCCAGCAAGCTTTTGTATTTTAGAAAGTACGATTCCAGCTGCTCCGGAGCTCCTTTATAATGTTTTACCGCCAAAGCCAGTCCGAAAGCGGCGGCTATGCCAATGAGCGGTGCACCTCTTACTTTCAGTTCTCGTATGGCTGCTGCCACTTCTTCAGCTGTCTGGCAAGTTTCGTAAATGACCTCATCAGGGAGCCGGTTCTGATCCAGTAATTCTATCGCCTGTCCTGTAAATATCAATGGTGCGATCATTGGTTCATCCCATTTTCAGTCAGGATACTGGCACAAGTGCAGCTTTTGGCTGCAGATATTTTTTTGATCCCTGCCATTATGAGCTTTCTAATATCGGTTATTTTGGTTTGCATCATCTCCACCACTTCACTATGGGTTAAAACCGATCCGGATATACCGGCAGCAAAATTGGTTATGATAGAAATATTGGCATAACACATACCCAATTCTCTGGCCAGGCATACTTCCGGTACGCTGGTCATGCCAATCAGTTCTCCCCCCAGCATTTTAAACATCTTTATTTCTGCAGCGGTTTCAAAACGAGGGCCTTCCGTACATACATAGACTCCCCCATTGTTTATTTTCAGCCCCATTTCCTGTCCGGCATCTGTCAAAACCTGTCTGAGTTCGGGACAATAAGGGACGGTCATATCACAATGGACCACTCCCTGATCTCCGCCTTCGTAAAAGGTATGATGACGATTTTTTGTAAAATCCAGGAACTGATCAGCCAGCACAAATTGTCCGGGTTTAAACTCATAGTTTAGTGATCCTACCGCTGCTGTGGCAATAATATTTTTTACTCCCGACTGATGCAAAGCCATAATATTCGCCCGGTAGTTGATTAAATGAGGCGGTACCCCATGATCAGAACCATGCCGGGGAATAAATGCGATTTCTGTGCCCTGATATGATCCGGCTATAAATTTTACCCGTCCATAAACTGTATCTACGGTTACTTCTCTGACATCTTCCAGCAGTTCAGGATCATAAACCCCTGTCCCGCCTATAATCGCAGTTTCCAACATAAAACCTCCCTTATTCACCAAATAAAGCTTCGGCAAAAACAGCTGAGGAGAATTCCCTCAGATCATCCATGGTTTCTCCTACACCAACATATTTGACCGGCAGTTTCAACTCATCAGCTATAGCTAATACAATGCCTCCTTTGGCCGTCCCGTCCAATTTGGTCAATATAATACCGGATATACCAGTAGCTTCCTGGAATAAACGGGCCTGACTGATGGCATTTTGTCCGGTGGCAGCATCAAGCACCAATAAGACTTCACTTTGATTTTCCGGCAGCTCTCTTTCAATGATCTTTTTTACCTTGCTTATTTCTTTCATTAAATTGGTCTTGTTTTGCAGCCGTCCCGCTGTATCAATGATCAAAATATCATTTTTCCTGGCTTTCGCCGCAGCTATGGCATCAAAAACCACGGCTCCGGGATCAGAGCCTTCGTTATGTTTGATCAGTTCTACTCCCGCCCGGTCAGCCCAGGTTTGTAACTGATCGATAGCGGCAGCCCGGTAGGTATCGGCAGCCGCCAATAATACCTTTTGTTTTTCATTTTTATATTTATTGGCCATTTTAGCAATGGAAGTTGTCTTTCCCGCACCGTTAACCCCTACTACTAGAATAACATGCGGTTTCCCGGCCGGTACTGTTTCCGTTTCATTCGCAGCCAACATGGCTTCTACTTCAGCCCGTAATAAGGCGATGACTTCGCGGGCTTCTTTGATGCCTTCCTTTTTCACCCGGCTGCGGATATTTTTGATCAGCTCCAGTGTAGTCTTGACCCCAACATCTGCCTGGATCAGGATATCCTCCAGTTCTTCCCAGAAGTCATCGTCGATATCACCTGTTCTTTTCACTAAGCCCTCAATTTTATCAGTCAGGTTTCTCCGGGTTTTGCTCAAACTATTCCTGATCTTATCCAACCAGCCGCGTTTCCGTTTTTCTTCAGCCTCTGAAGAAATATCTTCGGTCATCTCTTCGTTACTGGCCGCTTCCGGTTCAGTTATGACCTTTTCTGTTGCTGCGGCTTCATTTTCTGCGGATTCATTCTTTTTTCGTCCTTTGATTTTATCAAGCCATGCCATTTTTTGATCCATCCTTTATCTATGATTTATCCTGCCAGGTTTTCGGCTTCCTCCAGATTAAGTGTCAGTACGGAAGAAATACCTTTTTCCGGCATGGTAACTCCGTAGATATTCTCTCCCGCGGTAATGGTTGCTTGCCGGTGGGTAATGACAATAAACTGCATTTTATCTGACATCTTGATTAAATAGTTGGTAAGCCTCAGCAGATTTGTTTCGTCCAGGGAAGCATCGATCTCATCCAACAGACAGAATGGTGCCGGACGTAAACCAAGCAAAGCAAAAATAAAAGCAATACAAGTAAGGGCCCGTTCTCCTCCCGACAGCAATTCCAGTGACTGCATTTTTTTACCCGGCATTTTAACTTCAATTTCTACCCCGGCTTCTAATTTATCATCCTGGGCATCCAATCTTAGTAAAGCTTCGCCCCCTCCAAACATTTCCTTGAAAGTAGTTTTAAAACTTTCGTTGGCCAGCAGCAGGAAATGGGCAAAGTCCTTGGTCATGATTTTTTCAGTTTCCTGCAGCAGCTGCTGTAAAGCATCCCGTGCCTGAATCAAATCCTGATACTGTTGTTTTTGAAAATCATACCGGACGTTTATTTCCTGATATTCATCCAATGCTGTAAGATCCACCGGCCATAAGCTTTCCATCTGAAATTTCAAGTCTTCCATCTCTTTAATAAAGTTTTTGATATCAGCACTCTTATAAGGAATCTCCATTGGTTCGTCAATCAATAATTCACGCCATTTTTCCTGCCAGTTTTTGCGCATATTATCCAGCTCTGTTTCCAACCTGGCAATGTTTAGTTCAATATTCCGCTGATTACTTTCCGTCTGGATCAGCTGCTGTTGTAAAGGGGCCAATTCCTTGCGGTACAGTTCACTCTTCATTTTCAACTCGTCTGTACTCTGCAAATTCCAGGTGATTTGGTCAGACACTTGCTGTAAGACACTGCCAAGCTGCTCAATGGTTGTTTGTCTGGCAGCAATGGCCTCTTGTTCTGCTGCGGTTTCTTTTTCCATGCGCTCCTTAAGCTGAGAAGCTGCCAGCATGGATTGTTGATATGACGCTTTCACCTGCTCAAACTGGGCAATATTTTTGGCGCTGTTTTCCAATTCCTTTCTTTTCATTTCCAGCTGTTCATGATAAGAATTCAGTCTTTCTTTGGCAACTTCCAGATTACGTGTATCAGTTTCCAGCTTTTGTTTAAACCCTTCCAGTTCTTCTGTCAATCGGCTGCTGTCATCCTGTAATGATCTCTTTTCTTCCTGCCAGACCAACTGATTTTCCTGCAGGTGTAAAATCTCTTTATTAATTTCATCCAATTGAAAAAGATAGGATTCACGCAGCTGTTTCAGCTGGTGATATTCAGCCATGACTTTTTCCTTTTGTTTGCTTAGCATTTCCAATTTCAGTGTATGCTCGAGCAAATTGTTTTTCATTTGGCTGATGACTTTCTCTACGTCATCCAGCTTTTTATTCTGTTGCTCAATTGCGGCGGCGGTATCTGTCAGTTGTTTATTCAGTTCCTGCAATAAGCCTGCTAATTTTTTCTCTTCTCCTTTGCGCTGAATCACGCCTGGCTGGATGGATTCCCGATGTCCACCGGTTATTGCCCCGCTGGTATTGATCAATTCTCCTTCCAGAGTAACAATACGCCCCGGGAAATCCAGACTTTTATAAATTCTTATGGCAACTTCCATATTATCGACGATCAGCACCCGCCCCAGCAGATAATCGACGGCTTTTTTACATCGGGGTTCATACTGGACCAATTCAGCTCCCAAGCCTAAAACACCGGGGATCTTTTGAAGTTTTGCCCGCAGGGTATCCGGCAGCGGCTGGCTTTTTAAAACATCCAGCGGCAAGAATGTGACCCTTCCCATTTTTTGTTGTTTGAGAATGTTGATAGCGTCTTTGGCATCATTCATGGATTCCACTACGATGTTTTCAAGACCTCGGTTCAGGGCTGTTTCCACTGCCACTTCCAGGCCTGGTTTCACATCGATCAATTCTCCGATAATACCGACAAAACCGTGTAATTTTTGATCTCCCCTGAATCTGCCTGCAATGGCTTTGACCCCTGATGAATATCCCGCCATATTCTTTTGCAGTTCCCTGCTGGCAGCCAGCTTGCCGGATATTTTTTGTATCTCGTCACGGAGCCGGTCATAGTTACGGTTCAATTCACCTGAAGTCTGCTGCAACCGTTCTTTTTCTCCCTGTAATTCTTCCAGGCGCAGCGTAATTTCTTGTTCCTGCTGCTTCAGGGTTGTGATTTGTTCCTGTAATTCATCATCCATGGTTTGTCCGGAAGCAATTTTGCTCTGGATTTCCTCCAATTGGATGCTTAAACGCTGATTTTTATCCTGTGCCCGTTTCAACTCTTCTTCATTGGCAATGATCTTATTACCCGCTTCTGTTTCCAGTTGCACACGCTGAAATACTTCGCTTCTTTTCGCTTCAAACTGCTCTTTGCACTGGTGGATCGCTTCCTCCAGGATTTGTACTTCTGCTTTGACCTTAAGAAACTCCTGCTGCTTTTGCTCCATTTGCTGCTGATCCTGACTGAATGCAGCTTCGGTAGCTTCCATATCCAGACTTAGGCTATTTAACATTTGCAAATATTTGGCACTGTCATTTTCCGCGCTGGCGATCCGTTCGCTGGCATTTCTGATTTTTTCCTGTCCCAGACGGATCTCATTCTGGGAGTTGTTGATTTTGGTTTCGTGCAGGTACTTCTCTTCTCTTAAACTGTTTAGCTGCTGATTATTCTCTTGTATGATAACTTCAGTTTGCTGTAATGCCGCTTCCATTTCAGCCGTCTTTTTCCGTATTTCGTCGATCTGGCTCTTACGAATGGCCAAATCATTTCGACGGCTTTTTATGTCTTTATTTATTTTCATCCACTCAAAGCTGACCACCTGGCGTTCCCGTTGGTCGTAACGCTGAGATAATTCTTGATAAGCAGAAGCTTTGGCAGCTTTTTCTCCAACTTCGGCTTTCCTGATTTCCAATTCCTTCAATAGGTCGCCTAAACGCAAAATATCATTACTGGTGATAAGCAAGCGTTTTTGAACTTCATCACGTTTATGACGATGACGTATGATCCCTGAAGCTTCCTCCAGCATCAAGCGCCTTTCTATGGGCTGGCCGTTTAAAACCTGCTCCAGTTCCCCTTGGTTGATGATGGAATACCCCTTTTTACCTAAACCGGTCCCGGTAAATAAATCGGTTATATCTTTCATCCTTACTTTGGATTTATTGAGGGAAAACTCACTTTCCCCAGAGCGGAATGCTTTTCTTTCCACCGTTACTTCTGTATAATCAACCGGCAGTAAATGATCATGATTATCTACGATTATTTCAACATAAGCCATGCCCTGAGACTTTTTCTTATCGGTGCCGTTGAAGATTATATCTTCATTCCTCTGCCCCCGGATATGACGAACATTATTTTCACCCAGAACCCAGCGAATCGCGTCGACAATATTGCTTTTGCCGCAGCCATTAGGTCCAACCACGATATTTATACCTGGTTTAAGATTCATTTCGGTAGTCTCTGCAAATGATTTAAACCCTTTGATCTCAAGCCTTTTCAGGTACACAAAAATTCCCTCCGCATGAACTGTTTACTTGTCTCATATAGCAAAACCATTTACTGCTTTTTCAGTCTGTTTACCCGGTTTGAGTGTACCATTGCTTCCTGATTGACCGGGAACCTGCTTTAACTCCACGATTTATTGGGCAAGGAATGATTTAATAAACTCCTGTCGGGTAACTTCAAGGGGTGGGAACAAGGATCGCGGATCACAGACCAAGACCGTATCCTTTGATAAGGACCCGTCCGGTCGAACAGTTACCTCCTCCAGTTCGAAGACCTGCTTCCAATATGCAATGTTGCTTCTGCGAAAACCAACCAATTTTGATATATCCCGCTGATTTGCAAACAGTGCTATCTGTTTAATATTCTTTTTCCCTGACAGTAATTCCTTTAACGCCAAGGCTGCTTGCTGCTTATATATTTCCTGCTGCACCAGTTCGCCGAAACCAGGATGAAAGGGCCCCGCCAGTATATTGGTTCCCTGTGTCAATTCTTCATCAGCATGAAGTCCCATACGGATCACGTTGATATGGTTCTGTTGAAAGCGCAGATACATCTGCATACTTATTTCTATGGCTTCCTGCAGGCTCAATGGCTGATATTTGCCTGCTTTATACATAGCTGCCAGAGGCGTGTCCTCAATGACCAAAGTCGGGTAGATCCTGACCATATCCGGTTTAAATGCAATGGTTTTGGTGGCAGTCTCCAGGTCGGCGGCAATATGATCTTCCGGAAGTCCGATCATTAGCTGTATCCCCAACTGAAAGGGATATTGCCGTATTAATTCAACTGCCTGGGTAACGATCCGGCTTTCATAACCCCGGCCGGAAGCGGCAAGCACATGGTCATCAAGGGATTGTACCCCCAGTTCAATGGTTGTAACTCCTGCTGCCAGCAAAAACTCCAATTCTTCCCGGTCAATAAAATCCGGACGAGTGGAGATCCGTATTCCGCTAAGCGCCCCTTCAGCCAGATAAGGTTTTACCAGATCCAGATAAAACTGCTGTATTTCTTTATTAATGGCTGTGAAGCTGCCGCCAAAAAATGCTGCTTCCGCCTCCCGATCACAAGGCAAGGTTTTTAAAGCTGTCGTAATAATGTTTTCTACCTCTTTTGCGGAAGCAGTATGATGTACGGCAGTAATTTTTTGCTGATTACAAAATATACATTGAAAAGGACAACCTAAATGGGGGATAAAAACAGGAATATTGAAATGTGCCATGGATTTTCCTTCATACTGACATTTTTAATAACTGCTGAAGCTTCGATTCATCTTCCAGCGCTTTTTCAGCGGCATTTTGTTCCGCTTCTTTTTTACTCTTGCCACGCCCGACAGCCAGCAGGGTTTTCTGATAATAGACGCCTGCGGTGAAAATTTTGGCATGGGCGGGCCCACTCTCCTCTAATATTACATAGTTTACACTTTGTCTGTTTTTTGCTTGAACGATTTCCTGCAGTTTGGATTTATAATCATTATAATCACCACTGGAAGCTTGACTGATAACCTCCTGAAAATGCTGCCATATAAAGCTCCGGGCAGCATCATAACCCTTGTCCAGGTATATTGCACCGATCACTGCTTCCACAGCATCTGCCAGAATCGATTTGCGGCTGCGTCCGCCGGACATTTCCTCCCCTTTGCCTAACAACAAGTAAGAACCCAGATTTAGACCCCGTGCGATTTGTAAAAGAGCTTTTTCGCACACGATTTTGGCCCGTATTTTAGTCAATTCGCCTTCGGCCTGGTCGGGTAATCTTTCAAATAAAGCCTCGGTGATCGCCAAGTTTAAAACTGCATCTCCCAGGAATTCCAATCTCTGATTGTCTGCCTGCAGGTTTTTATCCTGATGATAAGAAGGATGCGTCAAAGCCAAAGTTAACAAGGCCATACTATTGAACTCCAGCCCCTGGGCTGCAGCAAAGTCGTCGGTCTTATTTGCCATTCTGCACCTGCTGTAAATAAGTATAAAGCGCTTTTACCAATAAACCCATCACAGGGTAATCCTCCAGGTCTTCTTCGGGGAATTCAATGTCATAAATGTCTTCCAAAGCCATGATCATTTCCACAATATCGATGGAATCAGCCTCGATATCTTCAAAAGCAGTTTCCATCGTTATCTCATGGGGATCAATATCTAATTGTTCGGCTAATAATTTTCTTGCCAGTTCGAAAAACTCTTCCATATTCTCTCCTCCAGCATTCAAGGTTTAAAATGATTATATTCTATTTCACCAGCAAAGATAAATCGTTTCCCTTGGTTTGGCAGTTATGCATTTTCCTCCATAAAGCTTAAAGCTTTCTTTTGTCCTTCCACTATATCATTAAGGAAAGACTTCTCAGCAATTCGCATCCCGTTTAAAACCGCTTCCTGTTTTGAACTGCCGTGGCATACGATACTGATTCCTTCAACGCCCAGCAATGGAGCACCGCCCACCTGGGTGTAATCAAGCTTTTGCATGAACTTTGGTACAGTTCCGGTTTCCTTAAGGATGGCTTCCCCAATGAAAGCTGCCATTCCTTCAATGGTTTTCAAAACAATATTACCTACAAAACCATCGCAGACGATCACATCGGCATAATTATTAAAAATATCCCGTCCTTCTGCATTGCCAATAAAATTTAAACTGGTTTGCTGTTTAAGCAGATCATGGGCTTCCACGGTCACTGCATTGCCTTTGCTCTCTTCGCTGCCATTACTGAGCAGTGCGATCCGGGGCTTATCTATTTGAAACGATAAATTGGCATAAGCGCTGCCTAAATATGCGAACTGAACAAGCTGCTTGGCCTTGCAATCAACATTGGCGCCCAGATCGATCAGAAATGTAAAATTGCCGGACAAGTTAGGGATAGCTGTAATGACCGGCGGTCTTTCTATTCCTTCTATTCGGCCTAAGATAAATATCGCTGCCGCCATTTGTGCTCCGGTGCTGCCACAGGAAACTAAACAATCCGCCCGTTTCTCTTTGACTAATTTGGTGGCTACCACGATGGAAGAATCTTTCTTCCGGCGTAAGGCCAAAGCTGGTGATTCATCCATTTCGATCACTTCGCTGGCATTTATGATTTCAACCCGGGAAGAATCATAATTAAAATGCTTTAATTCATTCTCAATGACAGTATCTTTACCTACCAGCAAAACGGTTGATGAATTCTCCCGGGTCCATTTTAAGGCTCCGGCAATAATTTCCCGGGGAGCATGATCTCCTCCCATTGCATCAACAGCTATTCTCATCGGCAAACAACTCCTTATAAGACAAAAAGTAAGGTTTTTGCCTCAAAGACTCCAACTTACTTTTTGATAAAAAGATTTATTTAACTTCCAAAACTGTTTTTCCGTTATAATGTCCACAACTCAGGCATGCATGATGGGGCATTTTCAATTCATGACACTGGGGACATTCAACCAAACCCGGTTTATCAATTTTCCTCCATTCAGCACGCCGCTTATTCTTTCGGGAATGTGATTGTCTTCTCTTTGGAACTCCCATTAAACTTAACCTCCTTCCCTGTTTAACTTCTTCAGTTTTTCCCAGCGGGGATCGATTTCTTCATTGACACAATGACATTCATCTATATTTTTGTCCCCGCCGCAAAAGGGGCACAGGCCTTTGCAACTCGGGTCACAAATCGGATTTAACGGTATTTCTGTAAATATCGTCCCTTCAATATAAGCAGTTATATCTGCCTCGTCATCTTCCATTAGCAGGACTTCTTCATCATAACGGTCTTCATTCCCGGCTTCCGCTATGATAAATGACAATTCCAGAGAAATAGGCCTGGTAAATAATTTTAAGCAACGGGAACAGCTATACTCTATCACAGTTTGCAAGGCACCTGAACCATAAAAAACCTGATTTTGTCTTTTCACCATCAATGAAATTTCAACAGGGGACGCGATACTTGCCCCGCTGCCGGCTAAAAAACGATCATCCATGCTGCCTTTGTAATCAAAATATACAGCATCTTCCTGGTGAAGCTTCAGTTGCTTAAGATTAATTCTCATCGTATGACCCTCGTAAAAATAACAGATTAATTATAGTATTCCAGGCTTGATGTTGTCAATAAAGCGCTCTAATCGCTTTCTGCTATTATTCCTTTTTTGTATGTCACTTAACCCTTTATGACCAAAACAAAAGAGATAGGGCCTACCTGCCTTGCAGGGTGTCCATAAATCCGGCGCCATGTCAGAGCGAACAAAAAAGGTTAAGAGCCAGGCAACCAGGAAGCCCGTGATTGAGGCGTACTGAGGTACGTCGATTAAACGGGCTTCCTAAGTTAACGAAGCTATTAGCCTTTTTTGGCAGTCTGAGAGGCGGGGCCTTCCCCGCCTCAGTATGGCGCTCTATTTAGTAGCCAGTTGGAAAGTATCACGGGCAATAACTAATTCTTCATTGGTTGGAATGACAAATATTCTAACTTTGGAATCGGCTGCTGCAACGTCTACTTCTTTGCCTCTGACATTATTCTTTTCTGCATCGATTTTTATTCCCAGATAATCAAGGTCAGAGCATACGCTTTCTCTGATATCCGCAGCATTTTCACCAACCCCGGCAGTAAATACCAGACAATCACAGCCATTCAGTTTAGCGATGTAATTGCCGATATATCCTTTGACCTTATTATAGTAAACTGCCAGCGCTATTTGGGCTCTTGTGTTTCCGGTCTTGGCTGCCGCCAGAATGTCGCGCAGGTCATTGGATACGCCTGACAATCCTAACATACCGGATTTTTTGTTAAAATAGCTGTTGGCTTCTGATGAATTCATTTCCAATTTGTCCATCAGATAAAAAACGATAGCCGGGTCAATATCCCCTGAGCGGGTCCCCATGACCAAACCTTCCAGAGGGGTAAAGCCCATGGAAGTATCAACCACTTTACCGCCCTTGATGGCTGCCATACTGGCTCCATTGCCCAGGTGTAAAGTGATGATCTTGCAATCTTCATATGGTTTGCCCAGCATCTCTGCCGCCCGATGGGAGACATAAAAATGTGAAGTGCCGTGGAAACCATATCTTCTGACTCTAAATTTTTCATAAACATCATAAGGAAGAGCATACATATAATTAGCAGCTTCCATGGTCTGATGGAAAGCGGTATCAAAGACTACCACATGAGGTACATTGGGCATTAATGACTGACAGGCTTCGATTCCCATTAAATTGGGAGGATTATGCAGCGGTGCAATATCGAAACAATCCTTTATAACCTTTTTTACATGATCATCGATGACAACTGAACTGGCAAATTCTTCACCGCCATGAACCACCCGGTGTCCGACTGCACCGATTTCATCCATGCTTTTGATGCATCCGTATTCCGGATTTACCAGAACTTCAAAAACTAATTTCATACCTTCGGTATGGTCAGGCAAGTCTTTTTTGATGATAACTTCATCTTTTCCAGTTGGTTCGTGTTTTAAAGAAGTTCCGGGGATCCCGACTCTATCTACTAAGCCTTTGGCTAATACTGATTCATCGGTCATATCAAAGACCTGATATTTAATTGATGAACTACCGGCATTCACTACGAGAACTTTCATTTACTCGACCTCCTATATAATTTAATAATTTATCCGGATTAAGCTTTTACAGCTATCATAGCTACCACATTAACCACATCTTCTACACTGCATCCTCTTGACAGGTCATTGACGGGTTTGTCCAAACCTTGGAGAATAGGGCCGATTGCTTCTGCTTTGGCTAATCTTTGCACTAATTTGTAGCCAATATTTCCAGCTTGCAAATCAGGGAATATAAGTACATTGGCCTGACCGGCTACCAGACTGCCGGGGGCCTTTGAAGCACCAACTTTAGGCACCATGGCGGCATCAGCCTGTAATTCACCGTCCAATTTTAATTCAGGGAATCTTTCCTTGGCGATATTGGTAGCATTGACCATTTTATCAACCACTTCATGGCTGGCACTTCCCTTGGTGGAGAAAGACAACATAGCAACCTTCGGATCTTTCATGCCGCAAAGATCAACCGCTGTCTCTACCGAAGTCTTGGCGAATTCTGCAAGTTGTTCCGCTGTTGCTACCGGGGTTACAGCACAATCAGCAAAAACAAAGGTTCCATTATCACCATATGCACAATCAGGTACGATGACAATAAAAGATCCTGATACCGCTGAGATACCAGGTGCCGTCTTGATGATCTGCAAAGCCGGTCTTAAAACATTACCGGTTGTATTTTCTGCGCCAGCTACTTCTCCGTCTGCTTTCCCCATTTTTACCATCATGGATGCAAAAAAGAGCGGATCCAACATACTGGCTTTGGCTTTATCCAGATCCACACCTTTGCTTTTACGCATCTCATAGAATGCCTGGACAAAATCATCAAAGTAAGCTGCTTTTACAGGGTCAATAATTTCTGCCCCGGAGATGTCTGCGCCAACCTTTGCGGCAGCAGCTTTCACATCACTCTCGTTCCCCAGCAGTATAGGGTTGGCTATTTTTTTGCTCACAATGTCTTTAATAGCCAATAAGGTCCTTTCCTCGGTTCCTTCCGGAAGAACAATCGATTTCCCCCTTTTTGATGCCTTTTCTCTAATTTCCTCTAATAAGCTCATCCTTCTACCTCCCCAAATTTTAAGTAACTCATTACTTACTCATGCTTGTCTTATCTTATTAATTCTAGCATAAGTATCTCTATAAGTGGTAAGATTTATAAGACTAATATAAGCTTAAAGGAGTATACCATTTGAGCGTTCTGGGTATCATCGCAGAGTTCAATCCCTTCCATAAGGGGCATGAACATTTGATCAATACTGCTAAAAAAAACGGCTCATTTGACGCTGTTGTCTGTGTCATGAGCGGCAATTTTTCGCAAAGAGCTGAGCCCACCGTATGTGATAAATGGTCCCGCGCAGAAATGGCTCTTCAGGGTGGTGTCGACTTGGTTATTGAACTGCCTTTTGCTTTTGCCGTGCGAAGTGCCTATTATTTTGCCCGAGGTGCCGTCCAGCTCTTAGCCAGGACCGGGGTGATTACACATCTGGGCTTTGGCAGTGAAAATGGTCAACTGGACCCGCTGCTAAAAATAGCCTCCCTCTTGGCGAATGAACCGGATGAGTACCGAAATCAGCTGAAAGATCTGCTGGGTCAGGGTTTAAGTTATCCCGCAGCCCGTTCCCGGGCCTTACAGCATTATTTTGGCCCACAGGCAGCTGATCTGGCAGAACTGATGAACGGCCCCAATAATATCCTGGCAATTGAATACCTGCATAATATTATACAAGATCAAATCAACCTGCAGCCCTTTACCATTTCCCGCCAGGGCGACGGTTATCACAGTCAGCAAATTTCAGGGTCAGGGTTTTCCAGTGCCGGTGCCATAAGAACTGCTTTATTGAATGACCCGGTAATTACTGAAAAAATAGAGCAAGCACTGCCTGAAAGCAGCAGACAGATTTTAGAACGGGAAATCAGCATGGGGCGGGCTCCTATTTCTCCCAATGCCCTTGAGCAAATAGTCCTGGCCAATCTGCGCAGCATGTCCCTGTCTTCTTTAAGCCAGATATATGAAATCAGCGAAGGACTTGAATACCGGATCAAAGAAGCTTCCCTGCACAGCGGTACCCTTGAAGAATTGCGCCGCAAAATAAAATCGAAGCGGTACAGCCTGACACGGATAAACCGAATCCTCATATACTCCTTATTTCATCTTACCAAAGAACAAATTGATATCCTTGATCAACATGGACCTCAATATTTTCATATACTCGCATTTTCGTCAACCGGGCGCAAAATCCTGCAAAAAATTAAAAATAAATCATCTTTGCCGATTTTAAGCCGCGGCAGTCAAGTAAAAAAACTAAGTCAGGAACAGGGCAGCAGTGAGGCGGGAGATTTGCTGGCTCTGGATATACTGGCCAGTGATATATATAGTCTGCTCTCCCCCGCGTCAGCAATGCGGGGCGGGGGGAAAGATTTTCTTACTTCGTCTTTATTTATCGGGTAATTTCCTTGATCGCAGCCAAAATATCATTTACTTGTTCACTGGCTGCCTGACGTCCCATTTCCACGATCTGTGCCGATTTCTGAAAATCACCGGAGGCAAAATTACCAACCTTGGGCTGCAAAAGAAAATCAGTATTCAGCGCGCTGGCCTCGAAATGCCGCTTCTGCATTAAATCAAGAGAACACATGATCACATCCAGCACATTTTTTATCTCAATGCTGCGGTCTTCCGTAAAAGTTACATCCACAGCGATAACCAGATCAGCATTATTTTTCAGGGCAATGTCTACCGGAAGGCGGTCAGTTATGGCTCCGTCCACCAACATCATGCCTTCTTTTTTGACCGGGTGGAAAACACCTGGAATAGAGATACTGGCTCTTATGGCTTCGGCTACGGAACCTTCCTGTAAAACAACGGTTTGTCCGGAAAGCAGATCCGTCGCAGCCATCTGCAGGGTGATATCCAGCTCATGAAACTGCTTCTTTTTAGTGAGCAAATCCAGCAGTGAACTGATCTTTTTTCCAGCCACAAAGCCCATACGGGGAATTTTCACATCAAAAAAGGTCCTGGTATCGATCTTGCTGATCATTTTGTCCAGCATCACCATATCCGCCCCGCAGGCATATATACCGCCTACCATGGCTCCCATACTGCTGCCCACAATTATATCCGGGAAAATACCGTTCTCATTGAATACCTGCAATACACCTATATGAGCTAGTCCCCTTGCACTTCCTGCACCCAGCACCAATGCAATTCTAGGTTTTTTACCGGCCACGGTATTACCTCCTTTAATAACTTCTAAGTATCCCTTCTCAATTCATATATTTAGTTAAACACCTTAAGGAGTAAAAATGAAACAATATTCCAGCCTTTTTTTCTTAATTATAATATTAATTCTTACCTTTTTCATGATTATCAATCCCGACGCAACTGTTGAAGCTGCCCTCGATGGTTTGAAACTATGGGGCCTGGTGGTGGTTCCTGCTTTACTGCCGTTTTTTATCGCTGCAGAATTGCTTTTTAGTCTTGGTCTGGTCAATATCCTGGGTATATTGATGGAACCTGTTATGCAGCCTTTATTCCGCCTGCCCGGCTGCAGCGCTCTGGTGGTGGCCATGGGCTTTACTTCCGGTTTTCCGGTGGGCGCATTACTGAGCAGAAAACTCTATGATGAAAAGCTATTGACGGCAGAGGAGACTGAACGCCTTGCATCCTTTACCAACAATTCCAGTCCGCTTTTTATTATAGGAGCGGTAGGAATCGGTATGTTTGCCTCAAGGGAAATAGGTTTTCTCCTGGCTTTCTCTCATTACCTGGCCAATTTATTGGTTGGGATCCTATGGAGATCAAGAGCGGTTACCAAAGCAATAAGACCCGCCCGGGGCAATAGCCAGCGGGCTGCTTCTTTGGAATTGTTAAAAGTTAAATGGCGGAACCTGGATATCGGCACGATCCTTAGCGAAGCGGTGAAAAACGGTATCAACAATGTTTTAGCAATTGGCGGCTTTATCCTGCTGTTTTCAGTTATTACCCGCATGCTTGCTTTATGGGGAATTATGGGGCTATTGGCCAAATTCATACAACTGCTTTTATTCTTCCTGGATATTTCCTGGCAAGGTGCCTACGGTGCAGCTATGGGGTTTTTCGAAATGACGATTGGAACCAAAACAATAGCCGCCGCAGACACCAATCTATCTTCTCAACTGGCTGCAGTAAGTATTGTTTTGGCTTTCAGCGGTTTATCCGTTATAGCACAAATCATGAGCATTTTTGCCGGTACACCGGCCAGACTGTCTTTTTATCTTTCATCTCGCCTGCTGCAGATGATTTTTTCCTGTGTAATAACACTGCTCGGTTATAAGTACTGGTTATCAAGTCATGTTACCCTTCCGGTTTTGACCATAGAACCTTATAAATTTCTTTATTCCTTTGATGCCTTAGGGATTGCCAGTTTCAGTATTCTAAGCTGTTTTTTGCTGTTAGGCCTGTTGATCATGACGGCAGCGATCAAGCATTAAAAATCATCGTTTTCCAAACCCTGTCTGATCTCATACTTACCCTGGTTGATAGTTTCCACGGCTTTTTTAAGTACGATCTCCATATGTATTAAAATGCTTTCGGCATATTCATTGGCATCTCTTCTGATTTCTTTGGCAGTCTGCTCGGCATTGGCTATAATTTCATCTGCTGTAATCCTTGCAGCACGGGTTATTTCATTTTCTTCCACCATTCGTGCTACCGTATCCTGTGATTTTTCCACATATTTTTGCGCTTCCTGATAGGCTTCATTTACAATACGATCTTTTTCATTGATCACCAATTTAGCATGCATAATATCCTCGGGCAAAATCGCCCTTATTTTATCCAGGCGATCCAAAAATCTATCCGCATCAACGATCGTACCGTAACCAAAAGGTAATTTTCTGCTCCCTTTAAAAAGCACTTCCAGTTCATCCAGAATACGCAGAATTTCCATCGTTAACCGTTACCTCCTTATATATTTGATAATAATGCAAGGTCGATTCACCATAATGGTTGTGCCTTATGCGTTTCAGATTTTGGTAACATTCCGGCATTTCCATTCTTCTTGGTGTCCTTATGATCAGAACCCCCTTATTATTTAATATATTTATTTTGTCGATTGCTTTCATTATCCTGGGGAATATGCTTTCCTGCGTAAAAGGCGGATCTATATAAATATAATCAAACAAGGTATTCTTTTTTCCGAGGCTTTGTGCCGCTGTTAATACATCCTCTTTCAAAATCACATAACCGTCAGGAAAATTACATGTATCAAGGTTTTCCCGGATCGTCTTAACAGCCGCAGGACTATTATCAATAAAAACCACCCGTCCGGCCCCTCGGCTTAATGCCTCGATCCCAACACTGCCGCTGCCGGCGAAAAGATCTAAGAATTCCGATTTTTGGATCGACTGGCCTAAAACGTTAAACAAGGCTTCTTTTATCATATCGGTGATCGGTCTGGTAGTATTGCCTGGCGGAGCTTTTAATCGTCTGCCTTTGGCAGTCCCGCTGATGACCCGCATAAAATATCTCCTTCTAGCTGATTCGATTTTTAAAGATATTTTCCTCTTTTGGCTTAAACTTATTTTAGCATATAAAATATTTTTAAAAATTTTTGTATAATTTCATGTTTTACCGGTAATGATATTATTACCAGAGAAAGTCTGGGAACAAACCCTCCCCAACAACTTTACAAAATTCTCCTCTCCCCAAAATAGCGACTTGAAAAAGTCGCTATTTTATTGCCTGCCGTATAAAACCTAAATTAATAACAGACAATATTTGCAAAAAGGAGGTTTTAAATGAAACAGTTGATCGAAGCATTCAACCTTAATCTTGATTTGGCAATAGAAGCTCACGATTTACTGCGGGGTGCAACCCAACGGGAAGTGGATGGTGTCAAAGAAGAAATTGCCAAAGGTGAATTCATTAAAACCACGACAATAACCATTTTAAATGAACAAGGAGCTCAATCGTTAGGCAGGCCAATTGGCACCTATATAACTATTGAATCACCGCCGCTTAAAATCAATGATCCGTATGTAAAAGCAGAAATCGTAGAAGCTATGGAAAAAGCCATGCAAATTTTAACAGCGGGACTACTCAATCCCCCGGATTCAGTTTTATTGGTAGGGCTTGGTAATTGGCGGGCCACCGCTGATTCTCTTGGTCCCAAATTTATTGAATACAGTCCCATTACCAGACATTATCATCAACATGCACCAGATGCACTGGTACAAGGGATGCGTCCCACCTCGGGAATCGCACCTGGAGTACTTGGCATTACCGGTCTGGAAACTTTTGAGGTCATCAAAGGTGTAGTAGAGAAAGTAAAACCAGCCTTGTTAGTGGTAGTCGATTCTCTTGCAGCTACCAATGTCGAACGCATTGGCACTACCATTCAAATGTCCAATACCGGCATCCAGCCCGGCGGCGGGATAGGGAACCAGCGTCAGGCATTGACCATCGACGGGTTAGGAGTTCCGGTCATTGCAGTTGGCTGCCCCACGATTGTGAATGCTGCTATCATAGCTGACCAGGCGATCCGTTCCTTTTGTTCCCACTCCGGCTCTATGTTTGACAATAACCAGTCCCTGGAAGCCGTCAAGGAAATACTGTCTTTCTTTGGCGGCGGGTTAACCGTTACCCCAAAAGAAATCGACGATATAATCGAGAACAGTTCCCGGATCATTGCTTTAGGGATCGGCAAATCTTTATTCCCGGGTATATCGGAAGAACAGCTGATCCTTTATGCTACCTGATATAAATTACTTTTAAAAATATATTGAAAACAAGCGGATATGATTTCATCCGCTTGTTTGATATAGTATATCAGTTTATCGCTGTACTATTATGACAATCCGCCTTTACCAGCCTGATTCTGCTCGTAAGCCTGAATCATTTTCTTAACCATTTGTCCGCCGATGCTGCCAGCCTGTCTGGAAGTCAGGTCGCCATTATATCCTTGTTTTAAAGTTACGCCAACTTCCTGAGCAGATTCGAATTTAAACTGGTCCATTGCAGCTCTGGCCTGAGGAACAAGAATCCTGTTACTATTGTTAGCCATTTGATTCACCTCCTTTTCGTTGATGTAGTCTTATTGTTTCCTCGTGCTCAAGTTATATGCTAGAAGTATTTTCAAGACTTATTAAATTTTTTCTTTCTTCTTTTTCTGCCCGGTCAAGCCAATTTCCTGAGCTACTTCGTGTTTCAGTTTTTCTAAATGATCTGGTTTCTGTTTTTTTGCCATTTGATCTCCTCCAAAAAAATACTGTTGATCAAATCATGATCAACAGTAATAGCTTTACGTATTGATGTAATTTTTATTTATCTAAATTTTGTTATTTTTAGCCACTGACGATTTCTGGCTGATTGCTGAATTTCAACTGCATATACTGCTGCAGTATAGGATCCTGCCGCTGAAAATTTTGCGCTGCCTTGCGGGCTTTTTCGCTCAGCTCAATATCAGCCGATAAATCAGCTATTTTAAACTGCAGCAGGCCATGCTGTCTTACCCCCAAAAATTCACCGGGTCCGCGGATTTTCAAATCTTCCTGAGCCAGAATAAAACCGTCATTAGTTGCTTCCATGGCTTTGATGCGCTGCAGCGCTTCCTCGGTTTGCGGATTGCCCAGTAATATACAATAAGACTGTTTTGCCCCGCGTCCTACCCTTCCCCTTAGCTGATGAAGCTGTGCCAGTCCAAATCTCTCAGCTTGTTCAATAACCATCAAGGTTGCTGCCGGCACATCGATCCCTACTTCAATGACGGTGGTAGAAACCAATATATCGATTTCCCCTCTACTGAAAGCCTGAATAATATTATCTTTTTCCACTGGCTTTAACCGTCCGTGCAGCAGACCCACTTTATTCTCAGGGAATACGTTCTCGCTCAAATCATGATATAAACTTACTGCCGCCTGCAGATCTTGCTTCTGGGATTCTTCCACCAGAGGACAGACAAAATATGCCTGGGCTCCTTTGTTAATCTGTTTACGGATAAACTCATACACTGATTTTCGCGCCGATGGCGGAAAATATCTGGTAAGGACCGGTTTCCTTCCCGGTGGAAGTTCATCGATCACGGACATCTCCAAATCGCCATATAAGGTAAGCGCCAGCGTTCTTGGTATAGGAGTGGCCGTCATAACCAGCATATCCGGGGCAAGGCCTTTGCTGTTCAGTTTCGCTCTTTGCCTGACACCGAAGCGATGCTGCTCATCGATAACCACCAAACCTAAAGCAGAAAAAGCAATGTCATCCTGGATGAGGCTGTGGGTCCCAACGATAATATTGATTTCCCCGCTGGCTAATGCTTCCAGTATTTGTCCCCGTGCCGCTGCCTGTGTACCACTGGTCAAACAGGCTATGGCAACATTAGTACCAGTAAAGAATCTTTGCAGTGACTTAAGATGCTGACGGGCTAAGATTTCCGTCGGTGCCATAATAGCGGTCTGATAACCGCTGGAAACACATTTGGCGGCTGCCAGTGCAGCCACCACGGTTTTACCTGACCCTACGTCCCCCTGCAGAAGTCTGCCCATACTTTTTGCAGATTCCATATCGGTGAATATTTCCTTTACCGCTCTTTGCTGCGCCCGGGTGAGCTGGTATGGAAGATTGCGCGTTACTTTTTCCAGCAGATCATCCTGCTCTAAATGAGCGATACCCTTCAAATTTTTAAATTGCGTTGTTTTATAATACAAGCTGAGCTGAAATAACAATAACTCTTCAAAAGCCAGACGTTTTCTTGCCAGGGCATAACTATGCCAGTCAGCCGGGTAATGGATATTTTGCAATGCAAATTGCATATCACATAACTGCAGTTCCTCTCTGGCTTCTGCAGTCAAAATTTCCGGGTAATCATTTAAATAATCTTTCAATACTGCCGAAACGATCCTTCGGATGCTCTTCTGAGCGATCCCTTCCGTCAGAGGATAAATGGCAGCTATTTTATCAACCGTTTCTTTTTCTTCCAGCAGGTCATATTCATTGACATTGATCTCCATCTGGCTGCCTCTAAAGGTTACTTTACCGTTGATATAAAGAATCATGCCGCTTTTTAAACTATTTTTCAGAAAAGGCTGGTTAAACCAAACTGCAGTGACGACTCCGCTGTTATCTTGCAGCAAAGCTCTGAAAATTGACATCCCCCGCCGGGTGCGGCTGACACTGGTTCCCATGATTTTGGCTTTGATACTAACAGTATCACCGGCCCGTAAAGCATGAATAGGTATAACCGCTTCACGGTCAACATAACCGCGCGGTATGTGCCACATCATATCAAAGACTGACATGATGCCCAGCTTTAAGAGCTGCCTTTGACGTGCAGGGCCTACTCCTTTTACAAATTGAATGCTGGTTTTCAATCTTTCCATTTGACCTTCCTTATGTATTAAGGTAGCTTTCTTGCTTCAGGCCGGCAAAAAAGGTTAGGAACAACATAACCCGAAAGGACCGCGTTTTAGATGTACATGAGGTCGTTTGCTAAAGCAGTCTTTTCGGGTCAAGTTTGCGATGGGCTTTTTTTGCAGTCAAAATCTATTATTCTGCCGACAACAGGAAACTGTAATGGGGCTGCCCTCCATAATGTAATTCCACTTCAACGTCCTCATAAGTTTCCTGAACTTTAGCCGTAATGATTATGGCTTCCTCTTCGGTTACATCGCCACCGTAAAACAGCGTGATCAATTCTGTATCGTCTTTTACCATCCGCTCGAGCAACTGTATGACTGCTTCCCCATTGTTCTGGCAGACAACAGTGATTTCTCCGGCAACTATCCCCAGTACATCACCGTTTTGAATCTTAAAACCGTTTACTGAAGAATCCCTTACCGCATAAGTGATTTCGCCATAATTTACATTTTGGATCTCCTCACGCATAGCCTCGGCAATTTCATTCAGTTCGCCCTCCGGATCAAAAGCGATCAAGGCTGTAACGGCCTGCATAACCGATTTGGTTTTCACTACTTCGATCCGGCGTTCACTGAGCTGAGCAGCCTGTTCGGCTGCCATAATAACATTGCTGTTGTTCGGCAGTATGATCACCGCTTCAGCATCAATTTCCTGGCTGGCGTTAAGGAGCTCTTCGGTACTGGGATTCATGGTCTGGCCGCCTTCAACTACAATATCGACGCCCAGGCTCTTGAGGATCTCAATGATCCCTTTTCCTCCGCCAACAGCTACCAGGCCGATCTTCTTGACAGCTTTTGCATTTCGCGGTTCGGCTTCTTCCCAGTTAAGCATTTGCTCGTGAACTTCTTCCAGCATATTATTTATTTTGATATCGGATAAATTGCCCCACTGCAAACAAGTCTCCAGAATCTTGCCGGGATGATTGGAATGGATATGTACTTTGACGATTTCCTCTTCCCCCACTACCAGCATTGAATCCCCCAGGGTGCTTAGCTGTTCCCGTAATCTATCCACATCAATATTGGTGCCTTTTACCAGCATTTCTGTACAATACTGAAAATCAAGGCTGACCTCTTCTTTCTCTCTTGGGATTTCAGCTGATGCAGCTTTATCACGATATTCCTGGAGCTTTATTTCATATTCACCGGCAATGATTTCCATCATACCTTCCAGAAAATACAGCAAGCCTTGACCGCCGCTGTCAACTACTCCGGCTTCTTTTAAAACCGGCAGCATTGAGGGAGTCTTTTCCAAAGTTATATAACCGGCATTTATTCCGGCAAGCAAGGAAGCGGTCAGATCATTGTTCTTTTTCGCTTCCATTTCGCAGGCTCGGGAGATTTCCCGGATCACAGTCAATATCGTACCTTCGACTGGCTTCATAACAGCTTTGTAGGCAGTATCTGAACCGGATTTTAAAGCCTGGGCAAAAAGCAGTGCATCTGACTCTTCCTTACCCTCCAATACTTTGGCGATCCCTCTGAAAATTTGAGACAAAATGACCCCGGAATTGCCGCGGGCTCCCATTAAAGAGCCTGAAGACATGGCTTTGGCCACCTTTCCCAGTGGCTGATCCATGTTTTTTTCCCCTTCTTTTACAGCCGCCAGCAGGGTCAGATACATATTTGTCCCTGTATCACCATCAGGTACCGGGAAAACATTTAGCAGATTAACTTTTTCTCTGTTATGTTCAAGCTTTATACATCCTGCTTTAACGCTCCTTACTAAATCTTTTCCATTTATATACTGCAAACTCAAGTTAGTTCTCCTCTCCTATTTTTCAGTGATAACTTTGACTCCCTTAACATTGACATTAACAGTTGCTACTTTTAATCCGGCATGCTTATCCAAATCATAAACTACTTTTTGCATAACATTCGCAGCAACCTCTTTAATTTTTATGCCATAGCCAACCATAATATAAACATCAACCACCAGGCCCGCCTCGGAAGAACTGACCTGAACGCCTTTACGGATAGACTCCAGCCCCAGGATACTTGAAAGACCCGAGGTAATATCCTGAGCTACCATCCCAACTAAACCATAAGAATCGATGGCTGCCAAACCGGCAATGGTTTCTACAACCTCTTTGGCAACCATGATGTTTCCCAATTCGGTGGTTTTTATATTAAACATGATAATCCCTCCAATCTGATAATTAAATTCTACACCCTAATAATTTATCCTTCTTCTTGCCCTTTCCCTCTCCTTTTGTTAAAATGTTTAAGTGCATTGTTTATGAGAGGGGGCAAATAACGTGGCCAAATGCGAAATATGCGGTAAAAGCGTTACTTTTGGTAAAAAGTACAGCCATTCCCATATAAGAACGAACCGGCAATGGAAGCCAAATGTTCAGCGGGTAAAAGCTATTGTGGACGGCAGTCCGCAAAAGATTTATGTCTGCACTCGTTGCTTACGCTCCGGGAAAGTCCAAAGAGCAGTATAACAAACATAAATAACAAAACTTGCCTTAGACTTCAGTGTCTGAGGCTTTTTTGTGCTTCAATATATCTTCAGCACGATAATGATAGACTTCATTGCAAAAATTACAAACTACTTCTATTTGCCCCTCTTCATTCAGCATTTTATTCATTTCCTCCTCCGATAATGAGGATAAAATGTTTCTCAGCCGTTCAAAGCTGCAATTGCATTTAAAATAAAGATCCTGCTGGCCGACCAAACGATACTCGATCCCCTTCATGATCTGCTCCATTAAAACCTCTAACTGTGGAGTCTTTTCTAAAGCTGCACTTAATTTCTCCATTTGGGTAATATTTTCTTCCAACTGCGCCAGCAGCTCATCATCGGCACCCGGCATAGCCTGTACCAACAAACCACCTGCGCTTATGACCTGAAGGTCCGGTGCTACCATAACCCCCAGGGCAACCAAAGAAGGAGTCTGTTCTGACTTCAGATAATAACTGGCAAGGTCTTCTGCGATTTCACCGCTTACTAATTCTACTTTTCCAATAAAAGGCTGCCTTAACCCCAGATCTTTGATGACCTCAACAAAACCTTCTTTTCCAACCAGTTCGCCAACGGCCAGTTTTCCCGGTTGTTCAGATGGCAGATCAGCCTGGGGATTGGAAATAAGCGCCCGGACCGTACCATGTGCATCGGCAGAAGCAATGATCGGACCTGCCGGTCCATTACCATCAATCCTTATGGTCAGCATATCCCTTTCACCTTTTAAATCGGCTGCCATGATCAGTGCGGCAGTAATCACTCTTCCGAGGGCGGCCGCAGCGGTAGCCGAAGTTTTATGACGGTCAGCCGCTTCATTAACCAATGCAGTCGTACGGGCCAGGATCACACGCACCTGATTATTTTTATCCAAGGCTTTTATCAGCTGGTCTTTTTGCATTTTTTATAAACCCTTTCATAATTAACTTCTTACAGTATTATACCCTTTAAATCAATGAAATCAACGAGTAGAAATAATGAATAGAGCAGGAATTATCCGTTGTTATGTATAAATGATAAACAGCAAAGAAATGAGGAGGTATATTTGATGCCGCTTTATGAATTCGAAGGCAAACGTCCTGTCATACCTGAGTCCTGTTTCATACATCCCCAGGCGGTGATCATAGGTGAAGTAGTTTTGGGCGAAAACTGTTATGTTGGTGCAGGTGCTGTTATCAGAGCTGATTATGGAAAAATCGTAATCGGCAGCGGAAGTAATGTCCAGGAAAATTGTCTGATCCACTCCGAACCGGAAACGATAGCCATTGTGGAAGAAAATGTTCTGATTGGCCATGCTGCAGTAGTACACGGTCCCTGTTTAATAAAAGCCAATACTACAGTGGGAATGATGTCACTGGTTTCCACCGGCTGTGAATTAGGACGTGAAAGTCTTCTGGCAGCAGGCAGCATACTTCCTCCGGGCCGGGTCATACCGGACAGAAAGGTAGCACTGGGGAATCCGGCCAAGGCAATCAAAGATGTAACAGACCATATGGTCATGTATAATCAAATCGCTGTTCAGCTTTACCGTGATTTAAACAGCCGCTGCAAAGCCGGTTTGAAACTGATCGAGGAGTAAATTGATTTTAGGCCAGCCTGATTACATGAACCGTTAAACCAACGGGAATTGTTTTCTAATAAAAGAAAAAAAGAAAGCGCAGCTTTCCTTTTCACAAGCTTATTTTATTGTATCTTATAGTTTGCTTAATTTATGCTCCAGTCCCTTTTTCACCACCGGCGGAACCAGGGAACTGACATCGCCGCCTAATAAAGCAGCTTCCTTGACTCCGCTGGAACTGACAAATATATTGTTGCTGTTGGAGATGACAAAAATCGTTTCGACATCCGGTACAAATATCTTATTGTACCACGCCATATGCATTTCGTATTCAAAATCGTTGACCGTGCGAAGACCCCTGATGATCGCACAGGCATCTTTGCCGGTGACAAAATCAGCCAATAAACCGTTAAAACATTCCACCTCAATATTATCAAGATGCCTGGTACTTTCAATAATCATACGGCTTCTTTCTTCCAGACTGAATAATGCTGTTTTGGTTACATTATGCACTACGGCCACGATAATCTTATCAAAAAGTTTACTGGTTTTGTTAAGTATATCAATGTGCCCGTTGGTGACCGGATCAAAACTGCCTGGATATACTGCTATACGCATTCTTTTCTTACGCCCCTTGTTTCGAAAATATTTTAATCGGTTTTTTGTCTTATTCGCTTAATAATGCTGATTTCCTGCCGTGAAATCAGATTTTACCTGATTTATTAGGCTCTTTTTCTTTATTTTACCTTAATATATTGCAGTAATGAATGAGAACCTCTCAAAAGCAGCTAAATAAGCAATAGGCGGTCATTATCCAGGACTTCTCCGCTCTTGCGGCTGAAATGCTCGATCAGTTTTTCTACCGTCATCTCGGTCCTTTCTCTTCCCTGTAAATCAAGAATAATTCGCCCTTCATGCATCATAATGGTGCGGCTGCCAAACTCCAATGCATTTTTCATATTATGTGTAACCATGATGGTCGTTAGTTGGTGCTCCATAATCAATTGGCGGGTAAGGTCCATCACCTGCCTGGATGCTGCAGGATCAAGGGCTGCCGTATGTTCATCCAGCAATAATAATTCAGGTTTTACAATCGTTGCCAGCAGCAGTGTCAAAGCCTGACGTTGTCCGCCGGAAAGCAAACCGACCTTTTGTTGTATGCGATTTTCCAGGCCTAATCCCAGGCGGGCAAGTTTTTCCCGGAATAATTTACTCTGCGATTTTCGGATACCAGGTGCCAACCCTCTGGTTTTGGCTTTACTGTATGCAATGGCCAGATTCTCTTCAATGGTCATGTCAAAAGCAGTTCCCAACAACGGATCCTGAAAGACCCGCCCAATATACCTGGAGCGTTTATATTCCGGCATGTAGGTAATATCTTCTCCGCCTAAATAGATTTTTCCGCTGTCTGTTTCCAACACCCCGGCGATGCAGTTTAATAATGTAGACTTGCCTGCACCATTGCCGCCGATCACGGTAACAAATTCTCCCTTGTCAAGAGTGAGACTTAGATTATCAATGGCTTTTTTTTCGTTGATACTGCCGGGAGAGAAGATTTTCGTTATAGTTTCTATTTTAAGCATTTTTTCTTTCCTCCCCCAGATGATTGGCATGGTTTTCTCTTCTTTTTTTCCAAATCTGGTAGCGTTCCTTGATGACCGGCATGGACAAAGCCAGTGCCACGATCAGGGCTGAAACCAGTTTGAAGTCATTGGGGGACATACCCAATTGATAGGCTGCCGCTATGACCAGCCGGTAAAGCATGGCGCCCAGGACCACTGCAATCAGACGGCGCATCAATGATTTGATGCCAAACAGCACTTCTCCGATAATGACGGAAGCCAGCCCGATTATAACCATACCGGTCCCCATCGTTATATCTGCGAAGGACTGATATTGGGCGATCATTGCTCCTGATAAAGCAACCAAACCGTTGGCTACTGCCAGACCAATCAGTATCGTCCAATCAGTGTTGCACCCCAGGGCCCGGACCATCTGTTCATTGTCTCCAGTGGCCCGAATGACTAACCCCAGCTCTGTTTTCAAAAAATAATATAGCAGCAGCATAAGGATAATGATTATGGCGGCCGGGATGATCATGGTTGCATAAGTCTCCAGGGCAGTTCCATCCAGCAGGTTGAAAACGGTAGTCTTGTTGATCAACGGGATATTTGCTTTACCTGCCATCACCCGCAGATTAACGGACCATAAGCCCAGCATGACCAGAATCCCCGCTAAAAGCGGCTGGATTTTGAGCTTGGTATGCAAAAGCGCCGTACAGCTGCCGGCAATACATCCGGCCAGGAATGCGGTCCCCAGAGCTGCCTGGGGATGTCCGCTGGTACACATAACCGCCGAGACGGCAGCTCCTAAAACAAAGCTGCCGTCAACGGTCAGGTCTGGCATATTCAGTGTACGAAAGGAGATAAATACTCCTAAAGCCATGATCGCATAGATCATTCCTAATTCAATTGAACCGAACAAAACCTGTACATTCATTGCATTAAATACTCCAAACCATTAAATACTAAAATATTTCTTTTGCTTCCGCCCGTACATCTTCAGGAATGGTAATTCCTATTGCATCTGCAGTGGCTTGATTCAAATAGATGTCCATTTCGCTCATGGTACGGACAGGGATATCGCCAGGGTTCTTTCCATTTAATATTTCTGCAGCCATATCGGCGGTTTCCTGTCCCAGTATAACATAATTGATTCCGTATGTTGCAAGACCTCCGTCCTTCACCATGGAATCAGCACCTACATAAACAGGGGTTTTGGCTTTATTGGCTACCTGAGCTACGATAGGCATCGCAGATGCTACTGTATTGTCGATCGGTGAAAAGATGCAATCCGCTTTACCGGTCAAAACGGAAGCCGCCTGCTGCACTTCTGACGAATTGGTAACCGTTGCGTCTATAACCGTCATGCCGTTCTCCTTCGCATAGGCTTTCAGATTTTCGATTACTGCTATGGAATTGGTTTCGCTGGAAGAGTATAAAGCCCCAACGGTTTTAATATCCGGTGTGATTCGTTTTGCCAGTTCCATAATTTTTTCGGCAGAAACCGCATCAGAAGTTCCGGTGATATTTCCTCCAGGATGATCCAGGTCAGTAACCAGTCCGGATCCCAGAGGATCTGTGCACGCAGCGAAAACGATGGGGATCGTTTTCGTTTCTCCTGCTGCCGCCTGGGCTGAAGGAGTAGCAATCGCAATGATTAAATCGTAATTATTGACTGCGAATTTTTGACAGATGGTCTTCAAATTAGTCTGATCATTCTGTGCATTCTGATAATCGATAACTAAATTATCGCCTTCTTTAAATCCTTTTGCAGCCAGTTGTTCCACACAAGCTTCCCGAATCGTGTTTAAAGAGGGATGTTCAACGATCTGGACGATACCGACAGTAACTTTAGCTTCTCCTTTTTCGCCTGGGCCAACCCGAGATTCCTGATCTTTACTGCTTGAACATCCCGCTGCAGTAAAAATCATCACCAGAGTCAGAACCAAAACCAAGATTTTTTTCATTTTACCAATTCCTCCCCAAATTTTGATTTGCGGTGCTGTCTGCTCTGCACAACTGCATTCCCCGCCTGATCATGAATGCAGTTATAAGGAGGTGAAAAAACAAAAGCACCTGTCCTCTTGGTTTAAGGACAGGTGCAAAACCTGCGGTACCACCTTAATTGATGCTGTTATGAGCATCCTCTCATGCAGAGTGCTATCACACCCTTAGCCCTCTAACGCTGGCTTTGCGTCGGCAGCTACTAAGCCGGAACTTTTCACTCCGCCCTCCGAGGCCCATTTATCCACTCCATATCCTGTCAGGATCCCACCATTCCTGATTCTCTATGAGGTTGGTCTGTGGTTTTACTTCCTCTTCACCGGTTATAAAAGAATCTAACCACAAGATCATATCAATGTCAAGACGAATTTATCCGGGAGGGATATCCAAAAAAAACAGAGCCTGTCCAGCAAAACAGGCTCTGTTTGAGAACTGTTATTAATTACTCATGGATTTCCATAATACTTCAGCAACATCAAAGACTTTGGTCTTTTCTTCCGCTTCCGCACCTTTGACACCATCGGAAATCATGGTCAGACAGAACGGGCAGTTGGTGACGATCATTTCCGGTTCAGGCACCAACAGTTGGTCAGTACGGGTATCATTGATACGTTTGTAACCTTCCACTGCATGTTCTTCCAGCCACATACGTCCGCCGCCGGCGCCGCAGCAGAATCCAAAGTTTTTGCCTTTTTCGATTTCCACCAGATTGGTCCCTGCGGCTTTAAGCACTTGTCTGGGCTGATCATAAATCTTGTTGTGTCTGCCCAGGAAGCAGGAATCGTGGTAAGTGATCTTGGCTCCCAGCGCCTTGTCAGCTTTTAGTTTGCCTTCTGCAACCAGTTTAGCCAGTATTTCTGTATAATGATATACTTCAAAATTACCACCCATCTGCGGGTACTCATTTTTTAGTGCATTATAACCATGAGGACATACAACGATGATCTTCTTGACCCCATAATTATTGAATGAATCCAAATTGGACTGAACCAATGTCTGATACAGGTATTCATTCCCAAGTCTTCTGGCGGAATCACCGCAGCAGTATTCCTCCGTACCCAGATAGCCGAAACTTACACCGGCTTTATCCAGCAATCTTACCAGTGCTTCACCGACCTTCTTGTAACGGTCGTCAAAGGAAACCGCACATCCGGCATAGAGAAGGTATTCAAATTCTTTACCATCTTCCGGAACCAGATTAACCAGTTCCCGAATACCTCTCTCATTCAACCAATCTGCCCGGTTCGCAAAGCCAACTCCCCATGGATTATAATTTCTCTCCATATTGGTAAAGGCCATTTGTGCTTCACTGGGCATGTCTCCCTGCCACATAACCAGGTTGCGGCGCATTTCAACGATCTTGGGAATGTGCTCGATAAACATCGGACAATGTTCCATACAGGCACGGCAGTTGGTGCAATCCCAAATTACCTCGGTGGTAACGATATCATAGATCAAACTTTGTTCCATGGGATTGACTTCTTCCACTGCTTCAGCTGCCTCGCTGGTCATCGCCACTTCTGCTGCCTCATGTTCACCTGCAGCTTTTGCTTCCAGCAAATAAGGAGCTTTGGCTTCCAGATGTTTCTTCATATTCTGGATGATCGTGATCTTCGGATTTAGTGCTTTGCCAGTATTATAGGCCGGGCAGTTTTCCTGACATCTGCCGCATCTGATACAGGCATCCAAATCCAATAAGTCTTTCCATCCGAAATCTTCGATATTTTCTACGCCAAAGGTTTCTGCTTCCTCAATGTTGTAAACCATAGGAACCGCAGAAGGTCCCAAATCGCGGAAGAAATAATTCAGCATACCGGTCACTATATGCCACAGTTTGGTAAAAGGAACCAGAGCAATCAGCAAGAATGCGATGGCCATATGGAACCACCAAAGTATACGGTGCCATATGAGTACTGAATCAAGAGAAACATTCAGGAATGGATAAGCAAACAGCCAGCCAAAAGGAGAGGCGGATCTTTCATAGGCAATTTGCTGCATCGTGCTGGACATCGTAATTTGAGCACTGATCCTTAATCCTTCAATGACAAAACCTGTCAGTAATATGGTGAATACCAATAAAATGACCCACCCATCTGATACTTTCGTATCATTGAGCCGGTCCGGTTTTTGTATATAACGAACGATGGCTAAAGCTATAATGCCGATCAAACCCAAAAATCCGAGCCAATCAACCACCCATGAAAACCAGATGTAGGATGCCCCTTCAATATGAGGCCAGCCAAGCCAAAAATGGGCTGCATCGACACCTGCAGCAATCGCCAGGACAACAAATCCCCAGAAAAGCAGGAAATGCATAAAACCGGCAAAAGGTTTTCTTATGACCCTTGCCTGAGCAAAGGTAAAAGTAAACCAGGATAAAAACCGCTGGCCGAGATTGTCATTGCGGTGCTGCTCACCTTTTGCCAGCAGCCATAATTTGATCCTTTGCCATGCACCATAAAGAAAAATTGTAATGGGGATAAACATTATGATATAGATCAGCCATTCGTAGGGCACGTTTGCACCTACGATACGCATTGGGACATCGTAACCGCCTTGCAGCTCGGTAAATCCAAAATACATATTATCTTATTCCCTCCTCTATCAACACCTAGAGGTTGTCACGGGATATATGAAATGCATATATCCCGTGTCCCCATTCCCCCATTAGCTGCTATTTCTTTAATTCATCAACTGTAAGAGGTATTACTTTAAATAAGTCTCCAACTACACCAAAGTCTGAAACATTAAATATCGGTGCTTCAGGATCAGTGTTGATGCAGGCAATGAATTTCGAGGAAGACATTCCAGCCAGATGCTGGATAGCTCCTGAAATACCACAGGCAATATACAGATTGGGGTTAACAACTTTTCCGGTTTGTCCAACCTGCAGTTCGTGTCCCAGCCATCCGGAGTCTATGGATGCTCTGGAACCGCCCAGGGCAGCGCCCAACAGATCGGCCAGCTGTTCCACAACTTTGATGCCTTCAGGACCTTTACATCCGCGTCCGCCAGATACCACAACCGGAGCTTCAGTCAGTTCCGGACGGGCTGATACTGTCGGTTTAAAATCTTTGATGGTCTGATATACATCAGCCGCAGTAGCAACTACAGCAGGTTTCACCACTGCACCTGCTCCGGCACTCTCAACCACTTCAAATACACCGGCACGGATTGTGGCTAAAATCGGATCAGTGGTTATTTCTACTTTGGCTAAAACTTTACCGGCATAAATTGCTCTGGTAAATAAGCCTTTGCCTGCACTGATTTCTGCTTTTATAACGTCAGTGGCCAATCCTGCCTCCAGCTTCTGAGCCAGCCGTGAAGCAAAGTCTCTGCCGTTAAAAGTATGGGCAAACATAATTGCATTCGGCTTATACTCAGCAATCATAGCCACCATTTGGGCTACATAAGCGCCGGTATTGTATTCACCAAATACATCAGCATCAGCTACATATACCTTGTCGGCTCCGTATTTGGCAAATTCGGGAGCTAAAGCTTCTACACCTTTACCAAATACAACCGCACTAACTTCATCGCCGAATTTTTTTGCTTCAGCCAGCATTTCAAAGGTCACTTTACGGATATTACCGTCTTTTTGTTCTACAAATACCCATGTCCCTGCCATCTATTACCCTCCTTTTTACTATTCAAGTAAATTATTTTTTAATTTCAGCTTTCGCAGTATTCATGATCCAGTCTGCTAATTTAGCAGCTGCTACATCGGGATCTTCTTCGATTTTGATACCGGCTTGTTTAGCAGCTGGAAGCGCATATTCCACAATTTTAATTTTATTGTCTGCAGCTACAGCGTCTACCGTTGATACCGGTTTTTTCTTAGCTTGCATGATACCTTTCATAGAAGGATAACGAGGCTCATTCCAGCTTACCTGGCTGGAAATAACTGCCGGCAAGCTGACTTCCGTTACTTGCGTACCACCGTCTGCTTCACTGCTGCAGGTTACTTTTCCGTCCGCAATTTCAAGCGAAGTGATAACATTGATATGGGGATAGCCAAGAATCTCTGCAATACGTGTGGGTACCTGTGAGGAACCGTCGTCAGCAGCAACGTGGCCGGCTAATACCAATTCGGGATTTTCTTCTTTGATTACAGCTGCCAGTGCAACAGCTCTTGCATATTCATCAGCTGCAGTATCCTGTTTGATCAGGATACCTCTGTCAGCACCCATTGCCAGTGCTGTGCGGATGGCATCCATGGCTTTGTCTGCGCCGGCTGAAATAACAACGACTTCATTCACAACATTTTTTTCCTTAAGCTGAATGGCACCTTCAACTGCCACTTCATCATAAGGATTAATGATTAAATTGATACCAGCCTCAGCAATTTTGCCATCCTTCAATTCAATCTTGGCTTCTGTGTCAAATGTTTGCTTAACACACACGAGAACTTTCAAGTTCATTCCTCCTTTTTTAACTTTTAGTTTTGAGCATACCTCTCACTCCCAAAGAAAATACGACTTCCCACCACCCCCAAGAAAGCGCTTATATCTTTTTTGCCTACGGCAAGTTTACCGCCTGTAATTAGAAATAAAAGAATCGCTGTTTTTTGTATCAACATTAAACTTTCGATATCAAGATCAAATTTCCTGCTTTTTTACATTTATTAAAACTTTATTATTGTGTAATCGAATAAAGTGTTATGCGCAGCCTGAAACAAGCACAAGTAAATTTCCTGCAATTTTATCATAAATTCAATACATCACCAAACTGTGTGAAATAAAACGGCAGGCGGCAGTATTTATGCATCAAGTTTTTCCAAAGCTCTCATAAAAGCATTGACAGTCAATTCAATATCCTGCAGTTCGTGGGCACAGGAAATAAAACAAACTTCAAACTGGGAAGGCGGCAAATAAATTCCTTCAGCCAGCAGCTGCCGGTAAAACCGTCCATATTCTTCCGCATTGCTTCTTTTTACCGCCTGATAATCTTCAATGGTCTCATCCTGTTCATTGAAGAAAATCGTGAACATAGAGCCCAAACGGTTGATGGTATAAAAGCGGTCTGCATCTTCAAATACTTTTTTAAGTCTGGTAACCATAAAGTATCCTGCCACTTCCAATCTTTCATACCAGTCTTTGGACTGCAGGATTTTAAGGGTAGCAGCACCGGCAGCCATGGCCAGCGGGTTCCCTGACAAGGTCCCGGCTTGATACACATCTCCTACCGGGGAAACCAGATCCATTAATTCTTTTTTCCCGCCGTAAGCCCCCACCGGCAAACCGCCTCCAATGATCTTGCCCAGAGTAGTGAGATCAGGAGTAATACCAACGTAATTCTGAAAACCGCCATAACAGGTTCTGAATCCGGTGATCACTTCATCAAAAATAAGCACACTTCCATACAATTCTGTAATTTTACGCAATCCCGCCAGAAATTCACGGTGGGGCAGCACCAGGCCCATATTCGCAGCCACCGGTTCAACAATCACAGCAGCTATGTTTCTCCCTTCTTCAGTAAAAATCTTTTCTACTGAAGCCAAGTCATTGTATTCAGCCACCAGGGTATGCTGAGCAATACTTGCCGGCACACCAGGGCTGGAGGGAGCGCCGAGCGTAAGCATGCCTGAACCCGCCTGAACCAGGAAACTGTCCCCATGTCCATGATAACAGCCGGCAAATTTTACGATCTTATCCCGTCCGGTATAAGCCCGGGCAACACGAATCGCGCTCATGGTAGCTTCCGTACCCGAATTGACCATACGGATCTTTTCCACCGAAGGGATCGCTTCGGTGATCAGCGAAGCCAGTTCCACTTCTCCCGGGCAGGGCGTACCATAACTCGTTCCCTTCTCAGCGGCCTTAATGATGGCTTCAATCACTTCAGGATGACTGTGTCCTAATATCAAAGGCCCCCAGGATCCAACATAATCAATATATTCATTATGGTCTACATCATATATTCTGCAGCCTGCGGCCTTCTCTATAAACAAGGGATCCATCCCCACCGATTTGAAGGCTCTGACCGGGCTGTTCACTCCGCCAGGCATCAGACCACAGGCAGTGGCAAATAATTGTTGCGACTTGTCCATTTTAAGCATCCGTCTTCCCCCTCAAGCAAGCAATATTAATAATATATCATGCTGACCTTTTTATATTCATGCAGACTCCTGATGATGGTATATTTCGATAAACCGGAAGCTTTAACCAGGCGTTCAATGATATTCTGCAATTCCATCTCACTGCGGGCATGGATCATGGTAAATAAATTATAGCCAAACTCAGGAGGTGTGTCCCGTAAATAGCAATGACTCACTTCATTAAATCCAGCCATTATTTTTCCGATCCGGTCCGCTTCGGTTATTGTTACCAGCCAGGCTACCATAGCATTGGAATCATATCCGGCTTTCTGGTGCCGCAGTATCGCTCCGAATCTCCTCATGTAAGATTGGTTTTTTAAATTGTTGATCCTGATAATGATTTCTTCTTCTGAAATACCCAGCTTTTGTGCCAGCGGCAAAAAGGGTCTGGACTCTAAAGGCAGATCAGCCTGGATATAAGCAATGATCTGTTTATCTATCTCGTTATGCTCCCGACAGTTCTCAACCAATTCTATGATTCTCCCATCTCGAAAATAGCTTTGATCTTATATACTTTTTTCGCCGGCATGCTATGAACCTTAAGTCCACTTTCTTTACCCAGCCGGTCCAATATTTCCTGTAGTTTTGATTTTGATGGCGCGGTTAACGTAAACCAAAGATTAAATACCGGGTTTTCGCGCAGATAATTATGGGTCACTCCTTTTTGCTGATTGACCAGATCTGCTACGATTTCCAGCCGGTCTTCCGGTACCTGCATAGCACACAGGGTTGATTGGAAGCCCATTTTGGGGGTGTCGAAAATGCCCCCGATCCTTCGAATAATACCAGCGTTTTTCATCTTGCTGATACTATCCATCACCTCCTGTTCACTTACTCCCATGGCTGAGGCCAGATCCGCATAGGGAGTTGCAGTCAGCGGGAAACTTTTTTGGATCCGGTTTAACACTTCTTTATCCAATGCAGTTAAGTCCATCACTTGCATGCCCCCTGCGGCTTATATAAACACCAATCATCCTGTGCCATATAATTTCCCTGGGAGTAATAATAAGCCCGGGCCCTGCAGCCGCCGCAGCTGTCCAGATAATCACAATGACCGCATTTGCCTTCATATTCCAGGGTCCTTAATTCCTTGAACATTTGGCTTTCGCGCCATATTTCGTCAAAAGGCTTTTCCCTGACATTGCCCACCGCTATATCCAAATAAGCGCAAGGCTGTACATTACCTTTGGGACTGATGATACAGTAGCTGATGCCGGCCAGACAACCTCTGGAAAAACGCACCGGAATTTTCTTTTGCCGGGCGATCCGCATAAACTGCGGCGCACAGGTGGGTTTGATCTCGATATCGACTTCGGTCTGTTTCTTCATCACCCTGGTGATGGTCCTCTCGTACTCCACCTTTCGTAAGGCTTCTTCCTCAATATTGACTGCCCTGCCGGTGGGAACCAGAAAGAAAATATGATGTGCCATCGCCCCAATTTCTATGGCAAAATCGGTAATGGCTTCAAGTTCCTCCACATTCCAATCCATCACTGTGGTATGGATTTGAAAAGGAACCCCCGCTTTTTTCAGGTTTAGCATACCCTGTATGGCTAGATCATGGGCTTTATCCAATTTACGAAATCGATCGTTTTTTTCAGGATCGAGGCTGTCCAAGCTCACGCCGGCCGCCATAAAGCCTGATTCTTTAAGTTTATGGGCGGTTTCCTCAGTGATCAAGGTTCCATTCGTCCCCAGAACCACCCTTAAGCCTGATGCAGTTGCATAACTTCCCAGTTCAAAAATATCTGGCCGCATGATCGATTCGCCCCCGGAAAAGATCATGATCTTAAACCCGGCTGCTTTTATTTCCCGAATAAGCTTTTTCGCTTCATCAGTGGTCAGTTCCTCATCAAGTTTAGCCCCTGCTTCCCTGTAGCAATGGTCACAAAACATATTACATTGATTGGTAGAATTCCAGGATACCAGCATTGATCCCGGTAAACCGAATAAAATAGTATTCGGCTTACCGTCCCCCCCTTTGTTCTATTTACTGTTTAATAACCGGGCTGCATCTTTGGCAAAATAAGTGATTATCATGTCGGCTCCGGCTCTTTTCATAGAAGTCAATACTTCCATCATGACTCTCTCTTCATCGATCCAGCCTTTGAGTGCCGCCGCTTTGATCATGGAATATTCGCCGCTCACATTATAGGCGGCAGTAGGAAAGTGAAATTCATCCTTCACGGCTCTTAAGACATCCAGATAAGCCAGGGCAGGCTTTACCATAACGATATCAGCACCTTCTTCGATATCCAGTTTCACTTCCCTTAATGCTTCACGTACATTGGCTGCATCCATCTGATAAGCCCGCCGGTCCCCAAACTGGGGTGCAGAATCAGCCGCCTCACGGAACGGACCATAAAAGGCAGAAGCATACTTGGCTGCATATGACATAATGATTGTGTCCTTGAAATCATTATTATCCAATTTTTCTCTGATATAACCGATCCGGCCATCCATCATATCGGATGGTGCAATGATATCACAACCCGCTTTGGCATATGATACGGCCTGCTTGCCTAATAATTCCAAAGTACGGTCATTATCCACCCGGTTATTTTCTATATAACCACAATGCCCGTGATCAGTATATTCACATAAACATACATCACCTATTACCAGCAAATCAGGGGCCAGGGTTTTGATCTCTCTTATTGCCCGCTGCACTACCCCCTCATCCTGCCAGGAAGCGCTGCCGATATTATCTTTATAATCCGGCAAACCGAACAACAGCACTGCTTTAATTCCCAGTGAAACGATTTCTTCAATTTCCACAGCCAGTTTGTCCACAGAAAATTGCCATATCCCCGGCATGGAGTTTATAGGCCGTTTTACATTCTCTTCACTTACCACAAACAAAGGATAAATAAAGTCATCAACTGATAAGGAAGTTTCCCGTACTAAACGGCGTATATTTTCGCTGCTTCTTAATCTTCTCATTCGTGTTTGTGGGAAAGACATCCTATCTCCTCCTATCTAGTTACTCAATTCTTCGGCAGTCAGATAACAAGCCGGATCTTCTGCCCATAAATCTCCGTAAACTGCCTTCGCTCTAATCCGGCAGCCTCCGCAAAGGGCCTTGTGTTGACAATGACCACACTTACCGGTCAAATGTTTTTCTTTTTCCCGCAGCTTAATCATCAGCGGATCATCCGATGTCCATATCTCACTGAACGGCTTTTCCCGTACATTCCCCACTGAGTAATCCTGCCAGAACTGACAGGGATGGACATTACCCTGGGGATCAACATTGGCAAATTTAGTCCCCGCAGAACACCCGCCATGCATTTCCAGCAGCCTGACGATTTCATCACTTCTTTCCGGCTGACGGCTGCGGATCTGATTCAACAGATAAATTCCATCAGCATGGTTATCGGTTGTCAATATTTCCACTTCCACACCCTGGTTGTGAAGTTCAATGGTTTTCCGGCTCACCAGTTCCAATATTTCTCTTTTTTCCTCGGTGGTGGTATCCATATCTTTCATTTGTTCCCCGCGGCCGGCATAGACCAAATGATACATGCAAAAACGCGGGATCCCTTCACGTTTTATGATATCAAATATTTCCGGCAGATCCTTTTGATTATACTTATTCACAGTAAAGCGCAAACCAGTTTTGACACCGTTGTTAAGACACGCTTTTACCCCTTTTATGGCTTCATCAAAAGCACCTTTTTTATTGCGGAAATCATCATGGGTTTCCGGTGCGCCATCTATACTGATCCCAACATATTGAAAACCGGCTTTCTTGATTTTTTTAGCGGTTTCATCGTCGATCAAGGTGCCATTGGAAGAAATTACGGGTCTTAACCCCAGCTCTGCAGCCAGCTGACCAAGTTCAAAAAGATCTTTCCGCAGCAGCGGTTCACCGCCGGAAAACAATAATACCGGGGCTTTCATCGCAGCCAGGTCACGGATAAATTCTATCGCTTCTTCATGGCTGAGTTCATTGCGGTAATCATGATCCTCAGCGTCTATATAGCAATGTTTGCATCTTAAGTTGCAGCGATTGGTGGTATTCCATACCACTAAAGGCCGATTCTTGTCTGAAAACTGTAACAATTGCGGCGGTACACTATCTGCGTTATTGTATTTGATTACCTCTGAAACAGTTGCTGTTCCGCACAACAACTTCGTACATCCGATCATTTTTGCCCCTCCCCTGTTCTTTGTGATGCCTTGACTGCTTCCAATATAGCTTCTACCAGTCCATCAATCGTATATGGATCGGCTATTATGTCAGTTTTCAAACCATGTTCATTGGCTGTTTTGGCAGTTACCGGACCGATGCACGCAACTTTACTCCGGCGGTTTATTATTTCAACATTCTGCCACCCGATAATATTCACAAAATTGCTGACGGTCGAAGAACTGGTGAAAGTGATATAATCAACCTCCCCGCCTTTGATCGCCTCTAAAATATCGCTGCGCACTTCATGATTCGGTACTGCCTCATAAATGATCACTTCGTTAACATGAGCACCGGCTTTTTTCAGCGCGTCCGGCAAAATACTTCTGGCTCCCTGAGCCCGCGGCAGGAGTACCCAATCTCCGCTGTTGATCTTTCCAGTTAAAGCTTTGATCATTCCTTCAGCAACAAATTCTTCCGGTACCACATCTACTTTTAAACCTCTATCAGTAATTTTATCACGGGTCACTGTTCCAATTGCAGCAATTTTGATCCCGCCCAGATCTCTGATATCAAGATCCTGGTCTCTTAATGCATTGAAAAACAGATCAACGGCATTGACACTGGTAAAGAGAAGCCAATTGTAATGCCTGATATCTTTAAGGGCTTTATAAAGCGGACTGAGATTTTCCAGAGGCCGGATCTGAATAGAAGGAAACTCGATGGCTTCCCCGCCCAAATCGGAAATTTTATCCGCCAGTATACTGGCCTGTGCTCTGGCTCTGGTTATGACGATCCTTTTTCCCCATAACGGTTTGTTTTCCACCCATTGCAGCATTTGCCTCTGTCTGACTACCTCACCGACAACGATTACTGCCGGGGGTTTGAAATGAGCCTGCTGTTTTTTTGCTGCAATATTGCTTAATTCTCCAATTAAAACCTGCTGGGCGGGCAAAGTGCCCCATCTGATCAGAGCTACGGGGGTGGCCGGATCACGGCCGTACTTCATCAACTGTTCGCAGATATAGGCAAGATTTTCGACTCCCATTAAAAATATTACGGTATTCTTACTTTCCCCAAGTTCTTTCCAGTTGATTGAACTTTCTGCTTTATCCTCTTTCTCATGCCCGGTCACGATCGTAACACTGGAAGTATCATCCCGATGGGTAACAGGTATGCCGGCATAAGCCGGAACAGCAATAGCTGAAGTGATGCCCGGCACGATTTCGAAATCACAGCCGTGTTCTCTTACGAATTGTGCTTCTTCCCCGCCGCGTCCGAAGACAAAAGGATCTCCGCCTTTCAGCCTTACAACCCGTTTCCCTTCCCGTGCTTTTGATACCAGCAGTTTATTGATTTCTTCCTGGGGCAAGGCATGGTTGGAGGATTCTTTCCCCACATAGATCAATTCGGCATTTTCCGGAGCATAGGCCAGAATCTTACTGCTGACCAAACGGTCATAGATAACAACTTCCGCTGCCTCAAGCAGTTTTTTCCCTTTTAATGTGAATAGTCCCGGGTCTCCGGGGCCAGCTCCCACCAGGTATACCATACCTTGCTTTGCCATGCTTATCTTTCTCCTGCAATTCTGATCTGATTTAATATCTCTGCTCCTCCTGCCTGTAAAAGACAATGAGCCAGCTCGCGTCCAATTTCTTCCGCCTTCTCTGCCTTACCTGTGCAGCAATCTTTAAGGATCGTGCCTCCATCCAGAGAAGCAATCATGCCGGTGATCTCCAATCGATCATCGATCAAATGTGAGTGAGCGGCTACCGGCACCTGGCATCCTCCCTCAATGGCTGCCAGAAAACTTCTTTCTGCCAGCACTGCAACGTGAGTTGCATGATCATTTATAGTTGATACGATTTTATTTACCTCATGGGCTGCCTGGCTGGTCTCAATGGCAATGATCCCTTGTCCTACAGCGGGCAGCATCACTTCAAACGGCAGATAATCACTGATATATTTTTCCAAACCCAGCCGTTTAACGCCGGCATAAGCCAGAATAATCCCGTCCAGATTCTGTTCCTGCATTTTTCTTACACGGGTCTCCACATTACCTCTAATATCAACGATCTCCAGATCAGGGCGTATGGCTGTGATCTGTGCCCGCCGGCGCAAACTGGAAGTACCGATCACTGCATTATACGGCAGGTCTTTCAATTTATAATTTCCCAGGGATAATAAAACATCGGCCGGATTTTCTCTGGTTAAAACTGCGCCTATCATAAGCCCGGGCTCTAATTCAGCCGGCATATCTTTTAAACTGTGGACGGCCAGATCGATATTCCCCCGCATTAATTCAATTTCCAGTTCTTTGGTAAACAATCCTTTATCACCGATTTTGGACAAGGCTACGTCCAGCACTTTGTCTCCAGTAGTTTTAATAATTTCAATCTGAACCATGATGTCAGGGTTTTGCTGCTGCAATTGCGCTGCTGCATATTCAGCCTGCCATAGGGCCAGTTTACTGCCCCTGGTTCCCAATCTTAAAGTTTTCATATTCTGTATGCTCCTCCAGGTTCACATCCAGGGCAAAAAGGTTCTTTACCATTTCCGCGTAGGAATGACCATCACTGCAGGTTGCCATTTGTTTCAGATTTACGATCGGTGAATGCAAAAGCTGGTTTACAATGGCATGCGCCATGGAGTTAATGATTTTTTCTTCCTGCTGTGTTACTTCCCCCAATTTATTGAGTGCTTTTTTCACTTCGATATTGGTGATCATTTCACCGTGATCTTTTAAAGCAGTAATAACCGGAACCACACATAAACTTGCCAGCCATTGGTTAAAAACTTCCAATTCCTGCTTTATGATCACTTCCGCTGCTGCAGAGGCCTTAAGGCGCTGCTCGAAGTTCGCATCGACGATTCCCTTTAAATCATCAATGTCCAGAATTTGCACTCCGTCTATCTGCTGTAAACCCGGATCGATATCCCGGGGGACAGCAATATCAATCATTAAAATCGGTTTTCCCCGCCTGGACTCCAGTATATGCCAGGCTTTATCCCCTCGGACCACATAATGGCTGGCACCCGTGCAGCTGATAACAATATCCGCTGCAGCCAATTCTTCATCCAGTTGGTCAAAACGTACTGCCCGTCCATTAAGCTCCCGGGCCATATCAACTGCTTTATCATACGAACGGTTGGAAACGATCACTGTCTTTACCCCGTTAGCCATTAAGGAGCGAGCTGATATCTCCCCCATTTTCCCCGCTCCTATTACCAAAACAGCCTTATCCGTCAGACTGCCCAGAGAACTTTCCGCCAGCTTCACAGCCGCATTCCCTACCGACAGGGAATACTTATCGATTTCAGTTTCCGTTCTTACTTTTTTACCAATATATATTGCTTTTTGAAATAAAGTATTCAGCACGCTGTCAGATGTTTTGGCATCCATCGCAAATTGATATGCGTCCTTGACCTGACCTAGAATTTCGGCTTCCCCAAGGATCATGGAATCCAGACCTGAGACTACCCTGAATAAATGGAGAATTGCTTCATAACAGTTAGACAAATAAATATACTGATTTATGGCCCAATCATCAAATCCGGCATAATCTTTCAGGAATTCCAGCAATACTTTCTGCCCTTTTTCAATATTGCGGGTGGTGGCATAAATTTCCGTCCGGTTGCAGGTAGTGAGAATCACTGCACCTTCAATCTCGCCTTTTGCCAGCAGACATTGGTAAACATTACCCAGTTCCGGTTCGGCAATAATCAATTTTTCCCGTATCTCCACCGGAGCAGTGCGGTGATTTAGTCCAGCCAAAAGGATATACATTCCCTCATTCGCTCCCTTGCCTTTTCTTCTTCCCCTGCGGCAAGCAAATCCAGAACATCTAAATCCACCAGCGCTTTGAATATTTCTTGTCTGGTGTCAATATCTGCTATTCTGGCTTTAATAAATTCCCTTTGTTCCCCCAAGAGATCTACAAATCGCCCTTGTGCTTCGGTAATGGTTTTCCCCAGGTCCCGGCGCAGTTTTTTGGCATAAAGCGGACTTTTTCCTTCAGTGGAAACTGTCACCACCAAAGAACCTCGTCTTATTACTGATGGCACATAGAAATCACAGTTGGGCGGATCATCCACGGCATTGACTAAAATGCCCTCACGATTACATAATTGGTTAATATATTGATTCATACTATTATCATCAGTAGCAACAAAAACAAGAAAAGCATTCAGCAAATCTTCTTCTTTAAAATTTCTTTGATGCCAGGTGATCGATCCTTGCTGAGCCAGCCTTTTGATCTCATCTTCCGCCTGTGGACTAACCACCGTAATGGAGGTTTCATAGACAAGGAGATTCTCAACTTTGCGCAAGGCAACCTGTCCTCCGCCGATTACCAAACATTGCTTATTATGCAGACTGATGTTTATAGGAAATAAATGCACTTTTCTACCTCAAATATTTATCTTGGAAGCCGGTAACTAATCTTCTTCATCACTCTTCGTTTTGCTGCTCTGCAGCTCTTTTTGATCCTCATCATCCCGGGCTTTTTTGAAATTCTTCAGGGCTTTACCTATAGAATCTCCAACCTGAGGGAGTTTGCCTGGTCCAACAATAATCAGGACAATAATTAATATAAATCCCAATTCCCACGGGCCAAAATTTCCAATCAAGCCAAACATATAATATCCCTCCTGTATCTTTGTGATTTGACCGTTACACAAAAACGCTCAAGTGCAATCGATGTTTAATACCAGACTTTTGTTTATTGCCTATTATGTCAAAAAACCGAGTTATTGTAAAGAATACTGAATATTCCGCATTTTTATTCCATTTTCTGCTTTATTAAGCATCTGCTGCTTTTTTCTTTTTTCGTTCGGGATCGGCGTATTTTGCCACCAGAATACTTATTTCGAAGAGCAGATAAACAGGCCCGGCCATTAAAATCTGTGAAAAAGGATCAGGGCCCGGGGTCAAAGCTGCAGCCAGAATAACGATCACTAGCAATGCATATTTACGGTTTCTGGCCAGCATTTCATGTTTGATTATCCCAATCCTGGTCAGAAAATAGATCACCACCGGCAATTCAAAAACGATGCCAAAAGGGAGTGTAAATGCGATCACAAATGATACATACTGATCGACTTTGAACATGGTCTCCAGATTCTCACCGGCAATATAAATAAAAAAGTTTAATACCATTCGTAAAATACCGAAGTAAGAAAACAGGATACCCGCAGCAAAAAGCCCAACGCTGATAGGGAAAAGATAATAAACATATTTCCGCTCATTTTCATATAAAGCCGGTTTAAAAAAACGCCAGATTGCCCAGGCAACGATGGGGAAAGCGATAACAAATCCCACCATAAAGGCCAATTTAAGCTTTACAAAAAAGGCTTCTGTTACACCGGTTACTATTAATTCTTCATTCAAGGCGGATAAGGGCTGGATGATAATAGCCAAAATCTGTTCATTAAAATAGAAGGCAAAGACTGAAGCTGCCGTAATGGCAATAATACTTATGATCAGGGATTTTCTCAGTTCCTCCAGGTGCTGGATAATGGTTTGTTTGTCTTCTACAGTCAAATCTTTAAAAGCCACTGTGATCCTCCTTTTAATATTCCCGCGAAGACATGAAATCGGTAATATCAATGAATGTCTCACGCAGGGGTGATGAAGGCAGCATACGGATGCTTCTTTGCGCCAAATCAGCAAAACGATCTGCTGCATAAGAGGCGTAATCAACACCGTCGGATCCGAGGATAATATCAAGAATACGTTCTGCTTCGCTTATGCATAACTCCGGAGAACCTAAAAACCTTTTCAATTCTTCCCGTCTGGGGTCGTGATGAAGTGCATAAATGGCCGGTAAAGTGATTACCCCCTGTCTTATATCACTACCGGTCGGTTTGCCCAGCGTTTTTTCATCAGCGACCAGATCAAGAATATCATCCGTGATCTGGAAAGCCATTCCCAGATAATAACCGTAGTTTTTCAGGGCTTTAATTTCCCAGTCTTCTGCGTTACTTACCATTGCCCCCAATTGGCAGCTTACTGAAATAAGCAAGGCTGTTTTGCGTTCAATACGGCGTAAATAATTCTTTAAACCCAGACTGGTATTATAACAACTCAGCATCTGGTTTATTTCTCCATCACAGATTTTCATGCTGGTTTCAGCCAGGATCTCGAGTATGTCTGAACGGTCATATGTTTCCAAAAGGGTCAGTGCATGGGCAAAAATATAATTGCCGGTATAGATTGATGTACGGTTGCCCCATTTGCTCCTGACAGTAGGGGCTCCTCTCCTGGTATCGGAATTATCTACCAAATCATCGTGCACCAGAGTCGCAGCATGGATCAGTTCCAGCGCTTCCGCCAGTGGAATGACATCCTTAATATCCTCTTTAAAATATTTGGCAGCCAGCAAAACAAATGCCGGACGCATCCTTTTGCCCCCGGCCTTGATCAAATGGGCAGCAGCATCATTTATTATACTGACATTACTGTTGATATGTTTGGTTAAGCCAGCCTCCACTAAATTGAGCTCAGGTAAAATACTGTCAAAAATAAATACAGCCATTCATATCCCCTCATGTTGTTGCTATTTGTCCCCCTATTTATCATAACGAGTAAAAAGGTCATGTTCAATATGCATCGCATCCAAAACTTTGCCCACCATAAAAGCGATCATATCATCAATATTGCGAGGGCAATGATAGAAAGCTGGCATCGCAGGTATGATACTGACCCCCATCTCGGCTAAAAGCAGCATATTACGAAGATGTATCGCACTCAATGGAGTTTCACGCGGTACGATATACAAAGGGCGCTTTTCCTTCAGTATTACGTCTGCCGCCCTTTCTATCAGGTTACGCCCATATCCTTGAGCGATTGCTGCCACGCTGGCCATGGTGCAGGGAATTACGACCATGCCGTCGGTTATAAATGATCCGCTGGCGATCCGTGCTGCGATATTTTTGTTTTCATAAACAAATAAGTGCTCATAGGGCAGATGTTTTTTAAAAGTTTCTTCCGTTGTATTATGAAAAGACCAGCCCAATTCCTGTTCAATAACGATAATGGCCGGATCACTGGCAACCAGATGTATCTCTATCCCCTTCTCCAATAACTGCCGGGTCAGTTCGATACCATATACGACTCCACTGGCCCCGGTTAAGGCAACTATATATTTCGTCATTTGCTATTCCCCTCCCGAAGGCTGTTTTTCATATAATGCCCCTAAATCAGCACAAAAATATTAATCAGTGTCATAATAAAAATAATCAAGCCCATATAATGATTGATACTGAATGAAGCATATCCGACTCTGGTCAAATCACCAGGTTTCACGATCAGATGCTGATAAATCAATATGGTGGAAGCAAATCCTACCCCGATATAATACCAGATGCCAAGTTTGAAAATAATACCGGTCATAAGCAAAAACACGATCGTCAGCATGTGAAACAGGGCAGACAATAATAAAGCCCCTTTTTCACCAAAGCGGGCAGGAATTGAATGCAGGCGGTGCCGGCGGTCAAATTCTATATCCTGGCAGGCATACATGGTATCAAATCCCGCTACCCAGAACATAACAGCTGCACCAGGTATCAGCGGCAGCAAAGAGAAGGCACCGGTAATTCCGAACCATGACCCAACAGGTCCTATCCCGATGGCCATACCTAAAAAAAGGTGGCAAAGCCAGGTGAATCGTTTCGTATAGGAGTAAAGCCAAAGAATTACGACTGCCAGCGGGGAGAGGGCAAGGCATAGAGGATTTAACCTGGCAGATGCCCATATGAGCACCGCCAGAGAAACAAATACCATGACCCAGATAAGACTTACAGGCAATTTGCCTGAAGGCAATATCCAGTCTGCAGTCCGGGGATTGGCCTTATCTATATTGAGATCGATCACCCGGTTTAAACACAAGGCAGCCGTCCGGGCACCAACCATGGCTATGGTGATCCAAAACAAAGCATAAATTGACGGCCATTCATGGTAAATTGAAAAAGCTGCCAGAAAGGCACCTAAATATGCAAAGGGCAAACCGAATAAAGTATGACCAAAATCGATCAGGGATAAAAAAGCCTTTACTCTATTCAATGCCGTATTCACTCCATTTTTTCCTGACCAGTTCAACAATATCCTGACTCATAACAATATCTTCCGGCCATTCGCGGGGATGACCTTCCTCCACCATTTTTTTGGTGGCATCGATCCCCATTTTTGAACCCACCAGAGCCAGAGGTGCCGAATGATCCAGCACATCAAGGGGACCTTCCACGATCATGGTATCCCTTTTTGGATCAACATTGTTAAAGACTTTCCACATTACTTCCGAAGCATTCATCACATCAACATTTTCATCAACAACGATAATAAATTTGGCAAACATCATCTGGCCTGTTCCCCATAACGAACTCATCACTTTTTTAGCCTGTCCGGGGAAGGTCTTTTTGATCGACACAAATACGCAGTTATGAAATACTCCTTCCATAGGCAGATGCATATTTATGATTTCCGGCAGCTGGAATTTCAGTAAAGGCAAAAATATCCTTTCCGTAGCCAGAGCCATATAACAGTCTTCCTGCGGGGGTTTGCCAACTATGGTAGCAGGATAGACAGCTTTGGCACGATGGGTAATACACTTCACATGAAATACCGGGTATTCATCGGCCAGTGAATAATATCCGGTATGATCACCAAAAGGCCCTTCTATTCGCATCTCTGAAGGATCCACATATCCTTCGATAACAATTTCCGCATCCGCCGGAACTTCCATATCTATGGTTTTGCATTTCACCAAATCCACCGGCTTTTTCCGCAGGAAGCCGGCAAATATCAACTCATCAATGCCCGGCGGCAAGGGAGCTGTAGCTGAATAGGTGATAGCCGGATCTCCTCCCAGCGCAACAGCCACTTCGATGGGCTTGCCTGCATTTTTATTTTTCCTGTAATTATCGGCACCATCATGATGTGTATGCCAATGCATACCGGTGGTTTTGCTGTCGTAAACCTGCAGGCGGTACATCCCAACATTCCTTTGACCGGTCACAGGGTCCTTGGTATAGACCTGGGGCAGGGTAATAAACCGGCCTGCGTCCTCAGGCCAGCATTTAAGAATCGGTAATTTAAAAAGATCGGGGTCCATATCTACCACTTCCTGGCAAGGAGCATTTTTCACCATACGCGGCAACATGGAAGCTAATTCAGCTAATTTAGGCAGCATCCTTAACTTATCCATCATAGAATGGGGCATATTATCTTTCATCGCCAGCAAATCAGTTATTTCCTGTCCGATACTGTCCAGTTGATCTGTGTTAAGACTCAGCGCCATTCTCTTCTCACTGCCAAAAGCATTGATCAATACCGGCATGGAGGAGCCTTTGACATTTTCAAATAACAAAGCCGGTCCATGCATTTTGCTGACCCGGTCAGTAATTTCGGTAATTTCCAGTTCAGGATCCACCAGGGTTTTGATCCTTACCAATTCCCGCTCTTGTTCCAGTTTTTTTATAAATTCCTGCAAATTTTTATAAGCCAACCAAATTCCCCCCGCTCATCCTGACTTTATGGTTATATTACAGCTGCCGCCCCTGTTTCCGGCAGGAAATGACTGATTTCACTGATCATATTTTCCAGCCGGCTATTGGACAGGTGATACCGCTGGTTGATCTGCTTAAACTGTCCCAAGGCTGCAGCAATGTATTTATAAGCCTGCTCTGCCAAAGCCGGGTAATTGCACAGTTCAATGGCCATACCCAGATTGAAGCCCAATTGCCGGTATAAATCCCTGAATTCCCGGTCTTTATTAGCAAGAAACCCCGCTGATAAAAAAATCATTTCATAAAAAGGAGCATATATTTTCTCCACTGCCTGCTCGGTAACGGCGTTCATTTTATGTTTCATTACTCTGCCTTCATTGATAGTGCATATCATTACAGCAAAGGGCAGCATAATTCTTTTATGATCGGCTTCTACCAATAGTTTTAAAAGCCTCCCGAACAAAAAATCACCGATCAGGATGGAAAACTGCAATTCCCGGTTGTGCTGCTGTCCTTCTTCTTCATCTTTGACAGTAGCGTGAATAAAGTTGGCAAAATAAGCAATGCGAAAAATATTGGCAAAGGTCACACTTTGATGGCCACACCCCAAATATTCGAAAGCCGCTGTAGTAACGGGCGGCAAAGCTTTCCAAATGGTTTCTTCCTGCATTTGCTGATAATAAGGATAGGTTTCTTCCCACCAGGGTTCAATGGTTGCCTTAAACACCTTGTCCATTTCCGGCAGTTGCTTATTTAAATCAGAAACAAAAGGTAATTGCATTTCTCTCTTCCTCTCCAATGTATGAAAGCCTCATGAATAGGTTCGTTTTATTTGGTTTATATAATGTTCAAAATTCCTAACATTATCTTATCATTATTATATTTAAAGACAAACAGGTAATAAAACGTTAATTGCTGACTTTAATTCCAACCGGTTAAATAACAAAACCTTGCTTTCCTGATAATAAAAAAGCAAGGTCTGTTATTCTTTGCGTGATATTAAGCTTCTTCGGTCTACTAAAATAGTATCCCTCCTAAATATTTACCACCAGGCGTTCATTTGTGTGCGATGGTAATCCTCTGATTACTTCGGATGCATCCACATGTTCTGCGCCAAACATTTCAGCTACATAATTGCAGGCATCCCATGGGTTAACTTTTTGACCGCAAGTAAATACATCAACAGCGGCGTAACCCAACTCCGGCCACGTATGAATTGCCAGGTGCGACTCTGATATAACGACTACTCCGCTTACCCCCTGAGGGCTAAATTTGTGAAACACAAATTCTCTTATTTCGGCGCCAGCCTCCAAAGCTGCGTTGACCATGATATCTTCAACCTGTTTGATATCATTCAACACCTCAAATCGACATCCATACACTTCTGCTAATACATGTCGCCCCAAAGACTGCAAAAATGTCGCCTCCCTTCTGAATTTTTCGGTTGGTTTCCCAAACCTCCTTTATCTAAAAAGATACATGTAGAATTTTAGCATATTTATTTGCCATGTCAATCAATTTTGTTAAAGAAATTATCCTGCCATTCAAGCCATCAGACAGTGCTGAAAGCTGCTGCCAGGTTACAATAATATATGCATAATTACGAAAAGCTGTACGTGATCTTATCGCGGTTATGATTGCTAATCCAGGCCGTTTATTATATTGTTGACTCCCCGTAAAAAGGTTTCTTTATTCTCCTCATCGATCAATTCAGTAATTTTTTTATTAAAATTATTGGCAATTTCCAGAACTTCCTCTGCCAGTTTCCGGCCGGATTCTGTAATAAAGATCCTGATGGCTCTTCTATCCTGGGCATCCAATTGTCGTTCCACCAACTTATCTTTTTCAAGTTTATCCACTAACACAGTCATGGACGAACTGTCGATCAAGGTACGATTGCCGATTTCCTTTAACGTGGTGCCATCTTCCTCCAATAGGCTCTTTAAAATAAAGGATTGGGGGATACTGATTCCGAATGGTTCCAACTGCTGCCCCAGATTTTTATCTATTTTTTTCATTGCCGCCCGCATGTTGAAACACAAGAAATTGTTCAACTCTGTCATCTTTATATACTCCTTTCCAGAATATTCTCAACTATTTTGTATATTACATCATGTGAAATTTTATCATCTAATATTATTATAATTTAATATTCTTGTAAATATTAGTAATAAATTATTGTGTTCCTCGCAATCCGCCCGTGTAATCTTGAAGTTCCTCATGTATAATGTTATTTTAGGTTACGTAGCTACAACCACAGGGAGGAAATTGAAATGGCAGACAGTAAAAAAAGGATATTGACTGGAGACAGACCAACCGGCAATCTGCACCTGGGCCACTATGTAGGCAGCTTGGCCAATCGTGTGAAGCTGCAGAAGGAATATGACAGCTTTATCTTGATCGCCGATGTTCAGGCTCTTACTACCCACTGGGAAAAAGATGAAAACCTGGCGGAAAATATTTTCGCCATTGCTCTGGACTACCTGTCTGTAGGTATCGATCCGGAAATATCAACAATATTGATTCAAAGTATGGTTCCCGAGCTTTTTGAACTTACCATGTATTTTTCCCTTTATACTTCGGTCAATGTTTTAAGGCACAATCCTACGATAAAAAGCGAGGCTGCCCAGCACGGTTTTAAAGATATGACCTATGGGTTTCTCGGTTATCCGGTAAGTCAGGCAGCTGATATTGCAATTTTCAAAGCACATCTGGTCCCGGTAGGAGAAGATCAAATCCCTCATCTGGAATTAGCCCGTAAAATTGTACGCCGTTTCAATGACTTATACAGACCTGTGCTGGTGGAACCTGATACTTTAGTAGGTGAAGTTCCTCGTTTAGTAGGTCTGGATGGTAAAACCAAAATGAGCAAGAGTTTAAATAATGCTATTTTCCTCTCCGATAGTTCAGATACAATTAAAAGCAAAATCAGGAGCGCAGTTACTGACCCGGCCCGGATCAGGAAAAATGACCCCGGTCATCCGGATATCTGCACCATATTCCAATATCAGCAAATATTCAATAAAAACGAGATTTCAGAAATTGAAACGAATTGCCGCCAGGGTTCCATCGGATGTGTTGACTGCAAAAACCGGCTGTTTGTCCAGTTGGAACAGCTGCTGGCTCCCATGCGGGAAAGAAGAAGCAAATTTGCTAATAATATGCCTTTGGTGAGGGATATACTTTTTGACGGAACCAGTAAGGCCAGGGCAGTTGCTGAAGATACCATGCGTGAAGTGCGTGAAGCTATGAAGATCAATTATTTTAATCAATGATTATCATTCATTTTATTAGTTTATAAGCTTTCTTTTCATACTTCTGTTCAGAATTACCATTCTCTTTCTAATAAAAAAACAGGAGGCATAAATCCTCCTGTTTCAATACACAAAGTACGTATTATGATTTGTATTCTTCGGGCAGCCAGCTTTGCACCAATTCCTGATTCTGATCGATCCATTGCTGAGCAGCTTTTACCGGATCACCAAGCTCCTCTGCCAATACCATTGCTGAAGCAAGATCTTCAGGACTCCAGGCAAAATTATCGAATAACTCATAAGCATCCGGCAAATCCTCTTTTAGTCCCAGTCTCACAATAGTGTTGATGGTTTCCGCTTCCCCATAGATCGTTTTTGGGTCCTCAAGGTATTTCAAATCATATTTTGCAAACTTCCAATGGGGAGTCCAGCCAGTTACAACCACCCATTCATTATTATCAATGGCTTCTTTCAGTGACATGATCATCGTTCCTTCACTGCCTTCCACCAGTTCATAATCCAATCCATAGTCGGCCAAGGCTTGTGCCGAGGCTTTCATGATACCTGCCCCGGGATCAATGCCAATAATTTGTCCTTTAAACTTATCTTTAGCAGCATTCATTTCTTCAATTGAATTGATCGTTACATACTCCGGTACCACCAGTCCAATTTTGGCACCTTCCATATTCGGTCCTAAATCTTCCACCTGATCTCCCAGTTGTTTCATATAATCTCCATGAGTTAAAGGAAGCCAGGCAGTAAAAATAGCATCTGCTTCCTTACTGGCAAGCCCCTGATACATAGCAGCAGCGGCTACATCCATAATTTCAACCTCATAATTCATGTAATTCTCCAGGATCTCAGCCATAATATGTGTTTCAGCAGAAGCACATGCCCATTGAACATAGAGCAGGCGGACTTTCTTATCTGCCTGCTGTCCTGAATCAGAAGCCACATCGGAACTTCCTCCGCAGCCGGCAATAGTAAACACCAACATGGTTACTAAAGCAATGGCTGCTAAAATCTTTCGGTCATTGAATCGTTTCATTTTTCCCATCCTTTCTTTAACTTTTTCGTTCTTCCCTACCCTTCCTTTCCTTAAGATTTACCTAAACTGCTGGTTATTCTGTCAAGAATAATAGCCAGTATAACGATAGCTACTCCGGCCTCAAAGCCCATCCCCATATTAAGGGTCTGGATGGCTGTCCACACTACTCCTCCCAGACCTTTGGCGCCGATCATGGCAGCAATAACAACCATGGAAAGTGACAGCATGATACATTGATTGATCCCTGCCATGATCGTTGACCTGGCCAGAGGAAGCTCAATTTTTATCAGCATCTGAAAAAAAGTTGAACCAAAAGATTTCCCCAGTTCCAATAATTCTTCCGGGACCTGCGTAAGGCCCAGATAAGTAAGCCTGATAATGGGCGGCATAGCAAATATCAAAGTAGTAATTACAGCCGGTACGACCCCCAGGCCGAAAAATGGAATGGCAGGCAGCAGGTAGACAAAAGCCGGTAAAGTCTGCATGAAATCGAGGATCGGTGCAATGATCCGGTAAGCGGTCTCATTTTTGGCAATCAATATTCCCAGGGGTACTCCTAACAAGATGCACATGAGCACGGCCGCTAAGACCATCGCCAGAGTCTGCATTGTAACCACCCATAGCCCAATATTCCAAATGAACAACAGTCCCAAAAGACTGAATACCGCGATTTTCCTGTTGGCCAGCTTCCAGGCGATCAGAGCAACAATCAGGATCACCAACAGCGGCGGAACACTTATCAATCCCTCCTGCAGGCCTTTAATGATGATCTCCAGAATTTCTGAAATCGCCTGGGTTGATTCGCGGAAATTGGCCTGTAAAAAATCAATGGTCTGATCGGTCCATCTGCCCAGAGGGATTCTGGGAATACCATCAGTAAAATAAGACGTGATACTAAAAAATAATTCAAGATTCATCCTATTCACCTGCTTCCCTTCTTGCTCCTGCCAAACCTGCGATCACTGAACCCCTTACCAGGACACCTTTTAATTCATTGGCTTCATTTACAACTGCAAGAGGGATCTTGGTATTTGCCAATACTTCCAATAAATCAGATAAAACGATATCCGGTGCTGAAACAGGCATATCCTTCTGAATGATCCCGTCCAGGTGCTTGATGCCGTTCTCCACTGCATTATAAGCATCTTCAGCGGTCACATAACCGATCAGGTGGGTTGACCTGTCAACCACAAACAAGCTCGATATGCCGTGTTTCTCCATGATCCGCAAAGCTGTCATAGGCCCGTCCTTGGGATATATGACTACCCTTGGCTTGACCATTACTGCAGAGGCTGTCAGGGCTTTGGTCCAGTTAATATTCTCAACAAAGCGCGCAACGTAATCAGACGCCGGGGATAATAGTATATCTTCGGGTACTCCGCTCTGTACAATAACACCATCTTTCATCAGCGCAATATTATCACCGATTTTAAGCGCTTCATCTAAATCATGGGTAATAAAAATAATGGTTTTGTGCAGCTTTTCCTGTAAGGCCAGCAAATCATCCTGCATATCCTGTCTGATCAAAGGGTCAAGTGCACTGAAGGGTTCATCCATGAGCAGGATATCAGGATCATTGGCAAGTGCTCTGGCGATACCGACCCTTTGCTGCATACCCCCGCTGAGATTATGGGGATAGGCATCTTCCCATTCCTGTAACCCTACCATGCTAATGGCTTCCCGGGCTTTTTCATAGCGTACGATCCTGGACATATTCTGAACTTCCAGGCCATAAGCCACATTGTCCAGTATCCTCCGGTTGGGAAGCAAGGCAAACTTCTGAAAGATCATGCTCATCTTCTTTCTGCGCAGCTGCATCAATCTGTCACTGGAGACCCTGGTCACATCTTCATTGTCGATCAGGATCTCTCCCCGGGTGGGTTTAATCAACAGGTTAATACATCTGATCAGAGTAGACTTGCCGCTGCCGGAAAGACCCATGATAACAAAACTCTCTCCTTCGTTGACGGAAAAGCTTACTTCTCTTACTCCCACAACCTGTTTGGTTTCCTGTCTTATTTCACTGTTGGTATACCCCTTATCCATAAGTTCAAGGGCTTTTTCGGGGCTGTTCCCATAAATTTTAGTCAGATTATTAATGATTAATTTCGCCATTTCAGTCCCCCTTTCCGAAGGTCAATGACTCTGTTGTAAAAAAGGCATATAAAAGCATGACAATAAAAGCCCCTTATGTTGCCACACCAGGCCGATACACACAGTTTTACAAATGCAGAAAATTGAGGATACATTTATGTTTTGGCTAAACAACAAAGCTTGTGAAGAAAGCTGTAATCCCCATTCTCCCCTTAGGAATTGCTTACGAGGTTAGCTGTCGGGTTTGGGCCAGGGCGCCCTACCATGTTTACTGGATTCACCCCAGAAGTGGTTCCCCCGTTTCCAGATGAGTAATCTGAAATTAAGCATATGAGAATGTGTATCACGAGTTATATTTTATTACTATATTAGTATAAGCTTTATTTTTTACATCGTCCAAAAGTGTTATATTAAAAGATAGGTTTTTTCAACAGCTTCAGCTAATGTCAGCAGAATATACAGGTCATATTCTCAGTAATCCTTGCTTATGCTTTAAAATAAAGTCGTATTAGGCAATGAATTGAAAAGATTTGGGAGTATAGTCATGCTTTTAGATAATCATAAATTAGGTTATCTTGCACTGGTGCTTACCGTTTTGTTGTTCAGCACCCTGGAACTTGTCAGTAAAACCATCACCTATGACATCCCTCCGCTGCAGATCAACTTTTTAAGATTTCTGGCGGCGGGATTATTGATGTTACCCTTTACCCTCGTTACTCTATCAAAAAATCATACCAGGATTTCCGGCAGCGATTTGATAAAAATAGTAATTCTCGGTGTTGTCAACGTAACGGTCAGTGTTTCCTTGCTTCATGTAAGCCTTAAATATGCAAATGCCAGTTTGGTAGCAGTAATATTCTGCACCAATCCTATTTTTGCTAATTTTTTTGACTATCTCATTTATCGCAAAAATTTAACACTGGTAAAAGCTGTGGGCCTTTTTCTTGGCACTGCAGGTATGGTGGTCATTTTTTATACGGAAATCTTTATACAGTCCGCTGATGTACGGGGTATCATTACTGCTCTGTTATCGGCCTGCAGTTACGGATTATATATTGTATTGGCCAAGTCTACTTCTGATAAACTGGGCGGTTTGATTGTTAATTGTTATTCTTTTATTATCGGTGCCCTTTTTTTGATGCCCGTTTTATTGGCCTTAAAAATTCCTTTGTTCCGTTTTGATTTATCCGTTCTTCCGCAAATGCTTTATATCACCATTATGCTGACCATCGTCGCTTATGTACTGTTCCTTTACGGACTCAAATTCCTGCCGGCAGGGACGGGTTCATTGATTTTTTTCGCTAAACCGCCACTGGCAATATTGTGGGCTTTTCTGCTTCTGCACGAAACCATTACCCTGCCGTTCCTGTTAGGCAGTTTTATCATTATGGCAGGGATCGGCATTTATAATTATGATTTGTACAAAAGCGGCATAATAACTACTGAGAAAAGCGATTAACAGTTGTCTGCAGCAATGTAAAAAGGTAAAATTTAGCTATCTATATGGAAAGCGGAGTGAACAAACATGCAGATCAAACCATTTAAACTGGAATTTTTGGCAAGCGAGCCCCACCTGCTGCTGCCCAATGTGACATCAATTATTCTGGCCCAGAATTTGTATGATGTCCTGTTTCAATATGCCATCAGTCCGGAAAAAGAAGAAATGTTAAAGTCTTTCATTAACCTCCTGGAAACACATATCAAGAGTAAATCCCGGGCACCTTTTTCCATCCCCCTTGCAGATCTGGCCTTTCTGGATGAAGGATTACAGGAATTAAGGCTTTTAAACTGGATGGAAGTGCCGGTTTCGCTATTTCGCCTTGTCTTGCCCGCTGATGCTGGTGAAGATGATTATGAAAACACATATGACTTTTTGAAAGAGGTTTTCACTTTTAATAAGAAG
>DBRM01000083.1:5779-7516 GCA_002305965.1 Syntrophomonas sp. UBA1368 | reverse complement strand
CAACAAAATGACCCCGCTTTTCCAGTCGTCATTTATTCTTTTACTGCTTGAAATGTTCAGCAATCTTATCCCGGGCCTGGGCTCTTTCCAAACTGTCACCGGGTTTTCCGGCCAATTTATCAGCCTGCTGCTTCTGGGCAAGCAGATATACTTCCAGATCGGCCTGCAGTGCTTGATCATTGGTTCGTTCATAGACCATCAATGCCGGAGCCACACCTGCCGGACCGGAGCGGTATAAAATCTCCACATCAAAATTATTCAGGGTCCCTGATAGGTAACGGTCTGCATTGTAGCGGGGTACCAGACGATCCGGATTCACCAGGCAAAGGATGCAAAACATAATGATGCCGGTGCCAACTGCCAGGCGGGTAATGGAAAACTGCCATTTCTGCAGGGCGATGATCCCGCCGCAGATGACTGCCATGAAGATCATAAAGACACAGGGCAGGAGACGGCGCATGGAAAGTCCGTAAGCCCCGATGTACAAAGCCATTTTGCTGAAGGCAGTGGCAATCAGCACCAGGGTAAGAACAGCCAGCAGAGAGTTGAGGATCTTCAGGACCATACTGGTTCTGAATTGTTTATGACTCATGATATTGGCTGCTGTCAGTACCGTCAGGTTGATGGCCGCAATTCCGCACAGTTCGAAAAACCCGCTGCGGGCATATTCAGAATATATCTCCCATCCCTCCGGCCGCTGGCCTACAAATGCGGAAAAGAAATAAGGGATCTGGCTGCCGATAAATACGATGTATAAGGTACATAAAAGACCAAGAAGAATATAAACCGTAGTCATGGGAAGGACCCGAAAGGCGGAAATATTTTTTAATGTGCTGTCTTTTTCAAAGGAGTCGGTGCCTCTTTTATGAGCACTTCCGGCAACCAGGCCGAAGATGTATGCTGCAATGGGAACCGCCAGAATGAGCTGCCAGAATGTTTCCCAGAAACCCGCGCCAAAGGTGAAGCAGGCCGATATTCCTTCCACGATTTTGGCAAAACCGCCGCTGTCTGCTTCCATCAGCAGAGGAAATACCATGATCATTACGATAAAGGTCAAAAACAAACCAAGGGCTATAGAGAAAAGCTCCTTTCCGCGGGCACGTTTATTGCTGCCCAATAAAGCCAGACCTTTATACTGGCAGCCGAAATTACTGAAAGGGATCACAAACATGGCATTTAAGCCGTCCAATAGGAACAGGTCGCTGGTTTTCCCCATTATCAGCAATCCGGTGGCACAGAGGATCCAGTATAGGGCGCTGCTAAAAAGCAAGAGTCCGTGCCAGGGATCAAGGCCGTTATTGGCCCAAAGTCCATAGCTTAAACCAAGGAGTATCACCATAACCAGCCAGAACCATCCGGCCTTGGGGATCTGTACACCTTTTTTCAGCAGATACAAGGTCACTGATCCGCAATACATAAGAGTAAATAAGGACACTCCCCAGCCTTGCCAGGAAAATAAAAGCCAGCGGGCAAAAAGAAAGCCAAGTACAAAAGCAAACAGGGCAAAATAGCTGTCTTTCAGGTCAGGTGCAAAAGGGGGCTTGCTTTTTATCGGGGGTGCCGGCGGACTTTTAGCGGAAACGGAACTGTCCGGCACTGACTCTGAAATGGAAGCTGCCTGATTTTTTTCAAGAGAAAGTTCATCCATTTAATTAAACCTCCTTAACCTTCATCCGGTCTGTATTCCAGTATATCTCCGGGCTGACAATCCAGGGCCTTGCAGATCGCCTCCATGGT
>DBRM01000083.1:1912-5721 GCA_002305965.1 Syntrophomonas sp. UBA1368 | reverse complement strand
GCTCTCCTTTCCTCAAACCGTGTAGTCTGATTCATTTTGCAGTTCCACCGCCTGGGCAAAAACGTTTTTCAAAACTCGTACGATCAGGCCCATAAAAGCGGCAGCCACTGCTACGAAGAACCAGGAATTATAGTAAAACACAGACAGAAGAGCGATCACTGCTCCCAGAAAACAACTCCAGGAGATCCGCCGCAGCAGTTCAACATTTTGGTCTACAAACACCTGACCGGCATCGATCCTGCGAAGCAGAACAAACAGGCTGTAAAGCAGATATCCGGCAGGAACAGCTCCCACGTAGATGGTCGCCATGAAAAAGGCAGCCTTTCCCTGCAGCCCGGCCTGGGAAAAGTCAATAAACCAGCGGGTCAGCCAGGGGGCAGACACTACTGCAGCAATAAGCAAACCAAAGAATACTAAAATGCAAAGCTTACTAAGAGTGATCGATTTTTCTCCATTCCACATAAGATTCTTTCCTTTCTGAAACGGGTGGGCCCACCCTTGATTATTCGCAGTATAGCAAAAAGATTATTGATATACAACATAAATTTATTGTTAAACGATAAAAAAATAAGAAAAGACACGGGGACGGTTCTTCTGTCTGCGGGTGTCGCGGAGACAAGAGGATTTAACCTCCTTTTACCGCAGACAGAAGAACCGTCCCCGTGTCTTTCCCCAGGTTCTTTCCAACTNNCCCTAGTCCCTAGTCCCTAGCCCCTAACCAACTCTCCTCAGCGTTTTTCATTTTTGATGTTCATGATCAGGGCGAAGGCGATGGTGCCGTAAGCTACAAAACTGCGGAAGTATTCGCCCAGGGCGGCGTTATTAAACAGGTTCTGCCCGGCCTGGGGGGAAACGATGAACAGGGTGTGGAAAAGGAATATGCCCAGGAGGGCATGCCTGATCTTGGCGTCTTTGATGCTGGCACCCCCGGCTAAAAGAGCGGCACAGGAAATGACATCCGTATTGAGATGGGCGGTATAAACATCGAACATGCCGATATTCTGCAAGTAGATAAGCTGGCCTAAACCGGCTAAAACCGTGGAGAGGATCATGACCTTGATCCGGACCTTGTCGGTATCGATGCCTAAAATGGCACTGGTTTCGGCAGCAGAGCCCACTGCTTTTATCTGCTGGCCGAAGCGGGTATGCAAAATATAATAAATGATGCCGGCAAACAGCAGCATGACCAGAATCATAAACAACGGAATCTCAATGCTGCCAATTTGTATCATCCACAATTTATCGATGGTATTGCGGTACATGCTCAGATCCACCGTGTTCCTCACTCCGATGCCCCGGGTGAGGATGATGTCTTGATTGGCCACCGGGATCACGGTGCCAAAGCCGACCAGGAAAATGAGCTGATAGATGCTGTTGGCGAAAAACCCGATGATGATAGTGGTGATCATTTCTTTGCCCTTGACCCGGTTCAAGATGCGGCCGATCAGATATCCGGTCAGGATGGCGATGGCTGTTCCAAATACGATGGTGAGCAGGATCCCGGGAATGCCTTCGATATTGTAAGCGATCATCACCAGTAAAGCGGTCTGTATGGACATGGCTCCTACGGTGATGGCAAAATTCAGTCCCATTCCGGCTACCACCGGGATGATCAGGGAAAGCACCAGCAGTCCGTCCCGGATAAAGCGAGTGATCACCTGGTTGGTGACAAAGCTGCCTGACAGCCCGGAAAATTGCCAGGCGGCAAAAGACAGTACCAGGAAAGCAGCGGGGACGATGTATTCACGGTTTACATAGCGGCTGGTAAACGCTTTTATCTTCATAACACACTGCGCCTCCCTTTTTCTCTGACCAGGAGAGCGTAGAGGATGATCCCATAGGTGACGAAGGTTCGTAATATCTCAGTCAGTTCAGGGATCAACAGCTCATTTGCGATGGGCACCGTCAGCAGATAGAGGGACTGCAGCAAATAGGTACCCAGTACGGCCTCGAAAACAAACGTCCTTTTGCCGCTGCTTCCGCCGATCAGGATGGCAGAGATGGCAGGGAAGGCCATGGACAAGGGGGCATCGTAAAGCTGTATGAAACCGTAGCTCTGGGTATAGATGCAGATACCCGCACCGGCGATGACTGTTGAAATGATGATGGCCGTCAGTCGGGTCCGGGCGATATCAATGCCGGAAAGTTTGGCGAAGGCTTCATTTTCACCCACAGCAATGATGGCGCGGCCGATTTTGGTCTTAAAATACCAGAAGAGAAACAGGCAGACCAGGGCAAAAAAAAGCAGCAGCCCGAAAGGGATTTCGATATCGCCCAATCTAATCACCCACAGGTTGTCCACGATATGGTTAAAATATTTCTCCAGACTGATCTTGGGTCTTAACCCCTGACCGCCAATGGGATAAAGCATTTCCCGGTTGGTGAAGGGGGCCAGGGTCCAGAAATAATTCATCAGCGGGATAAAGGAAAAGCCGATAAAGGTGCCGGCGATCTCCTCCCGGCCTTTGACCCGGTTTAATATTAAGCCATAAACCCAGCCCAGCACCAGGCAAAAGACCAGACTGAACAGAATGGCGGCAAAGAAACCATAAAACCCGGTCAGCCTGAAGTTGACTGCCACCAACATGCCCAGGAGCCCGCCGATGATCCCCACCGGCAGGCCGAAATTGAGGCCCGCCCCCACGTTGAGCATGGGGATCAGGGAAAGGACCAGGACACCGTTCATGACCAGCTTTACCAGGGATTCGTTGAAAAGTACTGCCATATCCATTTTAAGCAGCCAGGCGGCAGCTACCAGCACCAGAAGAAAGACGGTGATGATCAGCTGCGGCAGCTGGAGCCGGCGATCACGCATAGCGCACCTCTTCCTCACCCGATAAAGCCAGACCGAATTCCACTTCTGAAGCATTGGGGGATAGTATCTTAAAGACTTTTCCCTCCACCATCACGGCAATCCGGTCGCAGACCCGCTTGAGCTCATCCAGCTCACTTGATGCGATGATGATGGTGGTGCCTTGGCTGCGGTTTATTTCGATCAGCATATTAAGGATCTTTTCCTTTGCGGCAATATCAACTCCCCTGGTGGGTTCTGCCACGAATAACAGGCGGGGCTCGACGGTTAAGGCCCGGGCGATGCATACTTTCTGCTGGTTGCCGCCGCTTAATTCCTTTACCTTCTGATCAGCAGAAGTACATTTAATATCGAAGTCCCGGATCATTTTCTCCACATGAAGTTTTGCCTGGCGCCGGTCCAGCAGACCCAGGGAACGAAAGAACGAATTCAGGCTGAATTTGCCCTTGATTTGGTTGGCAGTAAAAATAATATTTTCCTGCAGGGACTGGTCAGCCAGAATGCCAAGATTATGCCGGTCATCCGGCAGCACGTACATACCCTTAATAATATTGGCCCGGGCATTGATGCGGGCCAGTGTTTCATTTTCATAAGTAACACTTCCGCTTACCGGATACATGCCCATCATGCCATAACCCAGCGCAAGTTTACCATGGCCCGAGAGGCTGGTGAGCCCCAGGATTTCGCCCTGGTATACGCTTAAAGCCAAGTCTCTGATTTCTTCCCCCGGCATGTTTACGGAAAAGTGCTCGAGGCTGATGATCGGCCGGCGGGGAATGTTTCTTTTTTCCGCCGCGGCTTTGCTTACGATATAGCCGATCATGTCCCGGGCCAGATCATTGACGGAAAAGCCGCCTTGGTCATACCGGGAAACCAATTCTCCATCCCGGAAAACACTTACCCGATGGCAGACCTGATGTATTTCTTCCAAACGGTGGGAGATGAACAGGATCCCGATCCCCCGCGCCGCCATATCCTGCAGGATCTTCAGCAGATG
>DBRM01000083.1:0-1885 GCA_002305965.1 Syntrophomonas sp. UBA1368 | reverse complement strand
ACGAATTGTTTCAAATTGATGGACAGGTCCATCACTTTGATCCCGGCGTCCAGCTCAATGTCCAGCTTCTGCAGGGTCTTTTCCGCCCTGATCCGGTCCTGTCTGGTATCGACGAAGGAATAGGACCGTCCCAGCAGCCGTTCCGTTACAGCCACGGTTTTCTCCCGGCCCAGCTTGATATTTTCCGCCACCGTCATGTCCGGGATCAGGGCAAACTCCTGATGGACCATGCCGATCCCTTGCCGGATGGCTTCAGCACAGCTATGCAGGTCGATCCGGCGGCCGGCAAAATAGATCTCACCCTGATAACCTCCGGTCTCCTCAATGACCGGGTTGCCAAACAGAATATTCATCAGGGTGGTCTTGCCGGAGCCGTTGGCCCCCACGATGCCGTGAATCTCCCCGGCTTCTACAGTCAGGTCGATATTTTTCAGGGCCGGGTTGCCATAATAGCTTTTACTTAAATTTTTGATCTGCAAAAGATTTTCCATTGACTGCTCCATAACTGGTCAAGTGCGATTGCCACTACACATTTTATACTATATCCGCTGCTGACAAAAACGTAAATAAAACAATTCAGGCTGCCCTGGTTAGAACAGCCTGAATTTTTGAGCCTTGATTATTCTAATACAGGATGGTATCCATGATCATTACGAAATAATTGTCAAATTCAGGACCATCAGCTTTGGCTTTGAATTTCGTGAAACTGACTTCAGTGCCAAAGGTATCCTTGGCGAATTGATTCAGGTTATCCGTGTTCTTATAATCAAATGAAGGATCTTCAATCATTTTCATGGCCAGTTCCACTGCATATTGGGGCATAAATACCGTTGCCGGCATGGGCCATCCGCCCAGTCTGCCGGTCATGCCCGCTTCTGCCGCTTTTTCACTGATCATGCCATTGACTTTATCGAAATCCCAGGCATCTTCCTCTGAGATTTCCAGGCCCAAAACGGTTGGGTAAGCCTGCAGCGGAGTCGGGCAGCACTGTTCCATAACCATGAATTTTTCTTTGAAGGCTTCGTCGATGATCACATCATACATGGGACAATTGGAACCGAATATATTGGTGTCAGGTCCGTATTTTGCAATTTGGCGGGGAACATCTTCCCTTAAAAATTGCAGCATGGGTCCGGTGCCATTACCGGTCTGGGGATCGGGTGTGACTACTTCCACCCACTCCATGCCGAGTTCCTGGGCGGTCTTCTGCATGGCATCCTTGCGCTGTGATATCACTTCTTTGGCCAGATGGGTGGGGAATGAATAGTGGATAATGGTTTTCGCCCCTTGTTCATGGGCTTTGGTGGCGATGGTCCGGCCTCTTCTCACCCAGTCTGTGTCCAGGTTCACGTCCACATACTTGGACATCAGGGCGGGATCGTCCCAAATGGGGGCAGTAATGGTAATGATCTCGGGTTTGGTCTCTTCGATCTTCTGCAGAGCCGGCAGCAAACCTGCCTGTCCTGATACCACGATGATGGCTTTCATCTCCGGATCATCAGCCAGGGAATTGATCTGGCTCAGTCCGGTTTCGATCTCGGTTTCAAAGTTTTCCGGCAGGGTTATGTGTTTTACGATGCCCGGGTACTTTTTGGCCATATTATCCGCAGCCCTGAATTCATCTTCGCTGGTGGATAACGTTGGGGTGACGATACCGATTTTGTAAGCTTCCTTGTCAGCCGATCCCTTTTCAGTGGATGCCGGCTGGCTTTTTGAGCAGCCAATCAGCATGCTCGCCATGAGAGCTAACATAAGTAATAACGCAACAACTTTTTTCAAACCTTCTCCTCCTCGCACATGTATTGAAATTATATTCAATTATATAATTAATATTATTAATTTGTCTAATAAGGTTTGGTTATACAATAAACGTTTTTGGCATAGT
>DBRM01000042.1:13085-17214 GCA_002305965.1 Syntrophomonas sp. UBA1368 | reverse complement strand
GCCCAACATCAACAGCCGTGCCATTTACCGTAACTCCATCCGTAAGGATAGCATCTCGCCAGCCCATGTTGTCATCGAAAGTGATGTCCACTGCCTGCCCGACTTCATTATTAGTAATGTCTGCCTTCAGAGCTGGTGACAATGGCAAATTATTGTTTACTGTCCGGGGAGCAAAACTCTCCAGTATACCGCCTTGTGATGATTTAATTTGTTTGTCCGGATCATCACTCTTGGTATAGGCTACTGTTACTGACTGTCCACCTACGATCTTTTTGGATAGCACCAATTTGATTTTCTCATCAGTGTTGGTTGATTCGACCCCGGTTACTGTTACTGCTTCTCCATCTACAATGATCGTAAACTGCCCGTGAGTACCTTCCGGCTCTGCCATTTCCTGGTCAAAGGTGATGCTAACATAGCCTTTGTCGGTTACTTCACTTGAAACAAATGTGGGCGGCGTCCCTTCTGCAGCAGCAAAGGCAGGCGATACAAATAACATGGCCATACAAAGCAGCATAATCAATGCCACTCCGAATCTGTTTTTAGGATTCATTCTTCCGCGCATTTTCTTTCCTCCTTAATTCTTATGTTGCAGGCATAATGATTGGAATAGTACAGCTGAACCTTTCACCCCCATTATTCGCTGACATTCTTCCTAAAACTATTTATCCTTAATATCCCTTAAGCTCTTCCTTACTGCAGGTTCTCCAAACTGCTCCCTGGTCTCCGGGTTCGGCCAGGGGGTTGACCAATAAAACGGCTTCCCGTTCAATGAGCACCGCTTTCACTACTTCTCCCAATTCCACCCGTTCATCTGGCAGAAGGAATCTGCCGTCTTCCTTGTTTCTCACCCGGGTGATATAGGTTTTGGCATAGATCTCGGCCACGGTCAGAGACTCACCCGGCATGCCGATGGTGAATTTGCCGCGAAAACGTCCATCGTTTCCGCTTAAGCGCAGCCCGGTGCCGGCCAGGGCTCCTACTACACCGTCCCCGGTGCCTCCGTGTTCTGAAAGGTGTATGCCTAGCTCTGCTGCGACACCATAAGCATAATCCTTGTTCAAGACTTCCTGTTTAGCAGAAAAACCAAAGGCGATCAGCCAGCCGGGATTGGTGATCCGTTCGGGAATGGCTACGCACAACCCCGGGTCAGAACCCTCCGCTCTTTCTCTTTTTAAGAATTCACCTCCATAAGCAATGATATCTTCCAGATGCCGCGGCTCGATCTCGGCCGCAAAGCACATTGCACTGTTATGAGATGTATATGGCACATCCGGATGGACGAACAATTGATGCCGGGTAACCGCTTCACATTTCGCCCAGCCCTTCTGTTCGATTTCTTCCGCCAGTAATGATGCCAGCTGGCCTGTACCACGTTTGATTTCAATATTATCGGTATCATCGATACATATTAAAGCCCGCAAGTCTTATCACCTCCGCTCCTGTTTTCTTAACTCTTGGCATCGCGCATACCGCTTCCACTAAGTATTTTTGTTATCGTTTCGTCCTCAAGTCCCCAATCAAAAAATTCCTTATAGAACATCCGCACGGTTTCTTCCATATCCCAGTCCTCGAATTGTTCAGGATAGGCGAGTTTGGCTGTCCACAAGACCGCCATGGGTGTTTCCAGTGATGATGTATGCCCCCAGCGGGAAATTCCAATGGGCAGCGGCAAGACCCGTTTATTCTTTACAGCTTTAAGAGCCCGCCATTGCTCATGCCCCATAATATATCCCACGACATTAGGGTCATTGGCCAGAATGTAATCAGGATCCCACAACAGGATCTGTTCCAAACTGGCATAATGATTGCCATCGTCATAGTTTAACTGCTCTGCAATGGAAACATTTATAACTCCAGCCGCTTTGGTCCAATCCCCTGCCAGACTGTCTGCCACATCAGTGCGGGTAGCTTCACTGGCTGAATGATAGATGCTTACCCTTTCGTTCTCCTTTATTTCTGCGGTCCTTTGCTGCACCTCTCTAACCGTTTCACGGTAAAAGTCTAAATACTTCTGGCCTTCCTCTTCACATCCAACGATCTCGGCAACCATCTGCATGGCATATTGTTGTTCTTCCATACTTTCATAATGCATGGCTACTACTGGAATTTTTAGTTTTTTCAGCTTATCCATCTCTGCTTTATTGGTGACGGAGTCTCTTTTGACAAAAACCAATTGGGCCCCGGCCCGCAGCAATTCTTCCGCATTGATAACTTCATTTTTCTTGGGTATCGGCAGTCCTTTTAAATGCGGATACATTTCCACCAGCAGACGGTCCCTCTGCATTCCTCCTGAAGTGGCAACGATTCTGTCCCCTTGACCATATAATGCCAGAGCATATCCGGCTTCCGGGCACAGGCAGGCAATGCGCTGAGGATCAACTGGCACTTCGACCTCCCGCCCCACCGAATCCACAATCATGTGAGTTTCTTGCCGGTTGGTATCGTCAGGCACCCGATCAGCCTGACCTCGGTCACAACCGCCCAGAGCCAGGATCAGAACTGCCATTAACAGCAACAAAAGAGCAGCTTGCCCCATATTTATTCTCCGTCTGGTTTGAATCAAAAATATTCCCTCCCTTGATCTATTTATGGTTTTACCGTACTGATGGGCAGAACCTGCTTCAAATTACCGCCGTCATCCATCGGGTAATCCAATATTCGTGTATGAATGCTGTATAGTTCATTCAGGTTGTGTTCGGTCAATACCTCAGATGGTTTACCCATTGCAATGATCCGTTGTTCTTTAATCAAAGCTGCACGGGTGGCAATGCCTTGATTCTCAAAATAAAAGCAGTGATTAGGGATGTGAGTCGCCATCAATACGGAAAGCCCGTTCTGTTTTGTAAGTTCAGCGATGGTTTCCATAATGATCAGTTCATGCCGGTAATCCAAATGGGCTGTGGGTTCATCCATGATGATCAGTGGCGCATTTTGAGCAAGTGCCCGGGCTACCATGACCAGTTGGCATTCACCGCCGCTCAATTGGGTGTACGGACGATCTTTTAATCTCGCTATCCCTACCATGGCCAGCGATCGTTCCGCAATCGCTTCGTCTTCCGGTGAAGGGGTGCGGAAAGGCCCTATAAAAGATGCTCTGCCCATCAGCACAATATCCTTGACCAGATAAGGAAAGGTTTTCTCATGTACCTGGGGAACATAAGCCATATTCCGGGCTACTTTTTTAGCCGGCATATTAAGCAGAGGGGTTCCGTTGATCAATACCTGTCCGGCACAAGGCTTCAGCCAGCCCAGGACGCAGTCTATTAGCGTAGTTTTTCCGCAGCCGTTGGGACCCAGCAAACAGAAAATTTCTCCAGGCCCCACAGTAAAATCGATTTGGTTGAGAATAATGCCCTGAGGATATTCAAAGCTTAGATTCTTAACTTCTACTAAAGGAGTCATCTTACCAACCGCCTCCTTTGGTCTTTTTCAACAGGTAGACAAAAAACGGGGCGCCGATCAAAGCCGTCAGTATTCCCAACGGTATTTCCGACCCGGTCAGAATCCGCCCGAAGTCATCTACGATGACCAGAAAGGCTGCCCCCAGAGAAAAGCTTACCGGGATCAATATTTTATTGTCATTGCCGACGATCATGCGTCCAATATGAGGAATGACCAGTCCTACCCAGCCGATAATGCCGCTTACACAGACTGCCCCGGCGGTAGCCAGGGTGGCACAGGCAATGATGATCCCTTTGTTTATCGTGGTGTTAATTCCCAGGGTATGAGCTTCCCGATCACCCATGGAGAGTACATTGATCCGCCAGCGGAACAGAAATAGGCCTGCTGTGCCGATCAACATAGGAATTCCCGCGATCATTATATCGCTGAAACGGGCCGAAGCCAGGCTGCCCATCAGCCAGAAGACGATAGCCGGCAGTTCATCCAGGGGATCAGCCAGGTATTTAACCAATGAGATGAGAGCAGAAAATACTGACGATACGATAACACCGCCCAAAACCAGCATGATAGTAGGTGTGGCATTATAAACCCGGCTGATGAGGTAACTCAAGGTGACAGCCAGAATGCCGAACCCAAAGGCAAAAGTATAGGTCACTGCGGTCTGATGGAATAATATGATCGATAAAGCGGCTCCAAAGCCTGCCCCGGAGCTGACCCCCAATAT
>DBRM01000042.1:0-12965 GCA_002305965.1 Syntrophomonas sp. UBA1368 | reverse complement strand
CTGGAAATATCCACCGGATAGCGCCCTATGAGTAAGGATAGCAATATGATCAAAATAGGAGCAGCAATAAATACTAAAATCATGACGGGTTTTTTCGTTGAACTCACCCCAAAAACCATTGCTTGAAATAAACTTGTTCTTTACCTTCTTACTTGCGCAGGCGGCGATAACCCCAGCCAGCTGCCAATACTGCCAGGGCTGCAAGTGCGATCCATAACCCTGCCGTTTTCATTTTTTGATTTGGGTCTACTGGCAGTGTATCTTCGACTGCGGTTTGATCATTATCCTCCGGGGATGCGGCCTCTAAATTTTCAGCCTGACTTTTATCCCCTGTTTGTGTTTTATCGGAATCGCCAATTTCCGTCTCAGCGGCCGTTTCCTTATCTTGCCCGGCTGCAGCTTCATTTTCCGGTGACTGAGCCGGCGTTTCATCCGGTGTCTTATTTGTTTCCAGATCTCCTGTTACGGAAGCAGCTTCCTGTCCTTCATCCGGTAAGGGTACCAATTTGCTTCCAGCCATGGTAAAACTGATAATCTTTTTGGTCCCCAGTGTCACTCCGCTTTTCGATTCCAGTGACGGTGCTACTTCCACCCGGTAGGTTGTTCCTGGCTCGAGAGGCTGTATAGGTTTAACAATCACGTCATGACGCTTGTCCCGTTCAATCTGGTCATCGGCCAGGATAATTTCCGCCGGTATCCGTTCGGTTCCCGTCCATAAGGAAAAACACTGTTGGTTGTTGTCCCTCACGGTCATGTAGACAACATTCTTACTGAAAGTCAGTTTGATGGACTCCAGATTCTCCACTCCCGTCGCTCCGTTAGCAGGTACGGAACTGACCAGATCTAATGGGTTATTCTGGCCTCCCCCGGAACCATCTCCATTTCCGTCCCCTGCCAGGGCATAACCTGCACCAGCAGCCAGCATGAACAATGCAATAATGAAAATAAATCCCGCTCTTCTTCTCATATTCCCTCTCCCCTCAGACTTGAAATTATATTCTGTTCTGTTCTCCTCATATTCCCTCACCATCTTGGACTTTGTAGGAATATCCGCTCATCTTCTTTTTTCTTTTCCCTTGCAGGCTTGCTGTAGTATGCACTTGACACTGCTTCTCTGATTTCCGCATGCGGTAGTCACCTCAATAACCCCGCCCAGAGTATGCTAAAGAATAAAAAAGCCAGCTGCGAATTAGCAACTGACTTTACAATTTCACCATACCTAAGTTTATATAGTCCAGTTTTCTTTCCGCAATGGGAGGCACAACCGTTTCCAGTAATACCCTGTCGGTTACTGCCCATAGCCTTCGCTTTAGGCACAGCAACTCGAAAACTTAAATTATTATATTTTATCTTCTTATTTCGACAATATTAATAATATCCCTGTAATAATTATTAACAATTCCATCAAAATATAAAGTTGTAATTTTCAAAATTATTCCACTACGTGTAGTGAAGGGTCTCTCTCTCAGTGTCACGCCGCTCCATACTACTCATGCCTCACTACCTCACGGCATCTTCTCTACATAAACGCTTTGGCTGGGGAAGGCCAGTGACACTTGTTCTTCTGCCAGTATCTCCATGATCTTTAAATTGATGTCATGGCGTACGAACATAAAGTCGGATAACAGACTGGTTTTGATGAAGCAATCCACAAATAGATCCATACTGCTGTCTCCAAATTTTTCAAAATAGACGCCGAGTTTTTCTTCATAGATATCGGGGTGTTCCTTCAGCATATTTTTGATCCTTGTTACACAGGTATCCAGTTTGTCGATGGGGGTGCTGTAGACAAAGCCAAGGCGGAAGGTAAGCCGCCTTCTGCCGATACGGGTATAATTGGTGATGGGTTCATTGGCCAGGGTGGAGTTGGGAACGGTGACATAGGCCTGATCATATGCTCTGATTCTGGTGCTGCGAAAAGTGATCTCTTCCACGGTGCCTTCGACGCTGGGAGTTTTGATCCAGTCTCCCAGGGAAAAGGGTTTTTCGGTTACGATCACCATTCCGCCGAATAAATTGGAGAGCAGGTTTTGCGCCGCAAGAGCAAAGGCCAATCCGCCCAGTCCAAGGCCGGCAATAAAACCATTTACATTGTAATCCCATTCCTGGGCAATGATGACGATGGTGAGGGCGATGATGATGAACTTCACCACATTATGTATAAAGGGAATCAGAATTTTATCCAGGTTGAATTTTTCCTTTATTTCGTCCGGGAACTGGCTCATGTGATCGGTCATTCTCAGCAGGCACCAGGCAATAAAAAGGACGACCAGGGAGCGCAGTATATTGCTGATTGTTCCCTGCCAGGCCTCCCTGACGGGCAGATAATTAAGGGCAACAAAAAAACCAAGCCCGATAAAAAAGATCCGCAAGGGCCCCCGCAGGGCTTCGAACACCTTGGCCCAGAAGTCCAGCCGATTTTTGCGGGCTAAGTCCTGCACCCAGGCAAGTATGTATTGGGTAAGCAGCTTGCTTAACAGCCAAAAGGCCAGGATAATTATTAAGGCTGTCAAGATGGAGCAGAACCATTCATTCTGTGATAGAAAGTTTACGGCTGTATAATAGCCGGATGCGGCAAGTAAATCAGTCATAATATCAGGTATCAACACATTAATGTCAATACCTCTCCTACCTCCTTTCGGCTGTTGATGCTGTAATCTGATCACCAATAAAGATGGAGGGCGCAAGCCCTCCACCGCTGATTGTTGATTGCTTATTTCTCTTTTTCTTCTCTCTCGCGTTTGGCTTTTTCAATGATTTTTTCTGCACTCTGTCCTGGTACTTCTTCATAATGGGAGAATTCCATTTTATATTTGCCCCGTCCCTGGGTCATGGATTTCAGGTCGATGGTGTATCTGGCCATTTCCGCCAGAGGTACCTGGGCTTTTATAACCTGCTTGCTGCCGGACGGTTCCATTCCCTGTACACGGCCACGTTTGCTGTTCAGGTCGCCTATGATATCACCCATGTACTGGTCGGGAACTTCGATTTCTGCATTTACAATAGGTTCCAAAAGGGTCGGCCTTGCTGATTCCATACCTTTCTTGAAAGCGATCTTGGCCGCCATCTTAAAAGCAATTTCAGAAGAGTCCACTGCATGGTAAGAGCCATCATACAAGGTGGCTTTGATATTGGTCACCGGATATCCAGCCAGAACTCCTTCTTCAATAGCTTCCAGAAGGCCTTTTTCAACTGCCGGGAAGTACTGACGGGGAACAGATCCGCCGAATACGTTTTCTGCAAAAGCAAATTCTCCGTCGGGATAGGGTTCAAATTCGATCCAGACATGACCGTACTGACCTGCGCCGCCGGATTGTTTCTTATGTTTCCCTTCCACTTTTACATTGGCGCGGATGGTTTCACGGTAAGGGATCCTCATTTCCTTGCTGACTACTTCTACGCCGTATTTCTTGGCCAGTTTTTCCATGATGATTTCCAAATGGGTGTCTCCCATGGTTTTCATGATGGTCTGCTTGGTTTCGCTGTTTTTCTCTACCACGATGGTGGGGTCTTCTTCCAGGATTCTGCCCACGGCACCGCTTAGTTTATCTTCGTCTTTCTTGCTCTTGGGTTCGATGGCCACACTGAAGGTGGGAATCGGGAACTGGATAGGTTCAATGATGGTCTGGTTTCCTTTGACGGTCAAAGTATCGCCGGTGGTGGTCACCGCCAACTTGGCCAGTGCCCCGATATCTCCGGCATTTAATTCTGCTACCTGAGCCTGTTCTTTACCGGTCATGATGAGCAGCTGGGCAATTTTTTCATCTTTTTCTTTGTTGGCATTATAGACTATACTGTCGGCCTTCATTTTGCCGCTGATGATCCTGAACATAGTAAGTCTGCCGATATAAGGGTCGGCAATAGTTTTATAAACATGGGCCAGCAGAGGTTCTTTCTCTATGTCTTTGCCGGCAGCCAGTAAACTCTTGTCCGGTGATGCCATGCAATCAATGATAAAGTCCATTACCGGTGTTACGCCCATATTGTTGAGGGCCGCGCCGCAAAATACAAATACTGCGCTGCCTTTGGTGGCAGCATCTTTTATTCCATCCAGAACTTCCTCATTGGTCAGTTCTTCCCCTTCCAGGAATTTTTCCAGCAGTTCGTCGTTGCCTTCCGCAGCCGCTTCTACCAGAGCCTCCCGGTATGTTTCCGCATCATCTGCCATGTCCGCAGGAATATCGGCCACGGTTATTTTTCCGCTGCCGCTTTCCATAAGCAATGCTTTCATCTGGATCAAATCAACGACACCTTTAAAGTTCTGTTCAGCCCCGATGGGCAGCTGCACGGGAACGATATTGTCGGAAAATGTATCCTTCAGTTCATTCAAAGCTTTATAAAAGTCGGCATTTTCACGATCCATTTTATTGATGTAGGCTATTTTGGGAATTGCGGGAAAATCGTTCCAGACGATTTCGGTCTGTACTTCAACACCGGCCGTGGCAGATAACATGACCAGCATACTGTCAACCACATTGAGAGCCCCGATGACTTCAAAATAGAAATCTGCATATCCGGGGGTATCGAGCACATTTATTTTATGTTCCCGGTATTCACAGGGAACGATCGTACTGCTAATGGTTATCTTTTTCTTAATCTCCTCTGGCTGAAAATCAGATACGGTGTTACCGTCATCAACCTTGCCAAGTCTTTTCAATACCCCGGTATTAAAAATCATTGCTTCCACCAGCGAAGTTTTTCCCGTACCTCCATGTCCCACAAGCGCTATGTTGCGTATTTTACTGGTAGGGTATTCCTTCAATTAAAAAACCTCCTTACAAATTACTGCAGTTAAAAAAAATGTTACTATACTTTCCCTAAAGTATCAAAAAATATTTTTTATTTTTTCCCATTAAATACATAAAAGAATAAATATAAAAGTGCAGCTGAAAAAATGAAAATCAGGATCTGATAAAACATCAGCCCTTTCATAACATCCATCAGGATCGTAAACAAGATGCCCAAGGTCAGCGGGAAAACCACCAGCTTGCTGAAAGGTTTCTCCGGGTAGTCAGGATCAGCTCTCCGGTTTTTGATATAACTGAGATTCAGCAATACAAAGAACAGGAGGCAATTGATGGCCAGGCTAAGATAGATCATCCTCGTCTCCAATCGACAGGTCTATATATTCACTGAATTTCTTCTTGTATTTTTTGATCAGCTGATAGTCCGTCAGGTCAAGGTTAATGGGCGTAACACTGATAAATCCCTGTTTTGCTGCTTCCACATCGCTTTCCGGATCCTGCTCTTCTTCTTTAATTCCCCCGCCCATCCAGTAATAAGTATTGCCGCGGGGATCCTTCATCTCATCAAACAAGTTCTCATAATTGCGCAGTCCCAATTGGGTAATGCGGATCCCTTTAATGCTATCCTCCGGCAGTTCCGGAACATTTACATTCAGAAGCATATGGGGCTCAAAGCCTTTCCTCATCAAGGTAAGAACAAGGCGCTTGGTGAATTTTGCTGCAAAAGTGAAATCCATTTCATCGGCAAAAGAATCAAGAGAAACGGCAATCGAAGGTTTCCCCATAATCACTCCTTCGGCTGCGGCTGAAACGGTCCCGGAATATAAAACATCGGTTCCCAGGTTGGGTCCGTGATTAATACCGGAAATCACCAGATCGACATCCCCCGGGATCAGTTTACTGAGGGCCAGTTTCACACAATCCACCGGCGTACCGCCAATGATCCAGGCGGCTTTAACATCAGCAATATTTTTCTGAACTGCCTTGATTGGTTCATACACGGTTATAGAATGACCGGTAGCGCTCCGTTCCCGGTCAGGTGAAGCGACATACAAATCAGCAATCAGTTTTAACTCATCGATCAAGGCGTGGATTCCCGCGGCGGCGATGCCGTCATCATTGGTTAAGAGGATCTTCAACGAAACGTTACCTCCCGGTCCAGCAGGGTAATATTTTTGATCGGCCAGTAAATCATAAAGGCTTTACCTTTTACGTGGTCTTTTTTCAGCCAGGCGTTCCACAGGTGACTGTCAAAACTGCTGTTGCGGTTGTCACCTAAGACCAGCAGCGAATCATCGGGCACGACCACCGGGCCGAACTCGTAATTGACTGCTTCGGCTATGTAAGGCTCATTCAATGCCTGACCGTTGATATACACATTTCCATCTTTCATTTCTACGGTTTCACCCGGCAGCCCGATGACTCTTTTCAAGTAATCATCCGGAGAATGGATCGCCTCAGGGGGCGCAAAAACGATGACATCCCCGCGCTGCAGTTCGGTAAAACGATAAATGAATTTATTGACCATTACCCGGTCCTGCAATTGTACTGTAGGCAGCATGGAACCGGTAGGAATGATCCTCCCTTCAACGATAAAAGTTCGTAAAATCATAGCCAAAATGAAGGCTATAACAATAATACTGATCATCTCTTTAAAAAAATCTTTTACATCCTGCGACAATTCACCCACTCCAATAAATCAAAATTCATAAATATTGACTGTCATTTCATTCTTCTCTTTGTCCTTGGTCAAACCGAACATGACCCTTTTCTCTTTCAGGCTTTTGTTTAAAAAATCAATCAAATAAATATAGTTATTATTGGCAGGAAAAGTTTTTACCGCGATCAAGTTCAATTTATCTTTGTCTTCGTCCACTTGTGGTTCTCCCCTTTCCCTGTTTATTGTAATTTAAGCCTGCTTCATTTACAAGTTTCTAACTGAATTAGCACAGACAGGGGCAAATCTTTGTGTGGAGGAAAAGAGGAAAAGGCGAGGGCGTTACCCACAGAATAATTCCCTCGCAGCGACTCCCATTCAGCCGTATTTCTTCTTCATTTCACCAATAGTAGACCGGGCTTTTCCGGAATACAATGATATGCTCCTGTATAAACGTTTACTCAACATCCATCAGGGTTGGTTCGTTGATGCTCAGGAAATAGAGGTAACTTTCTTTTACTCGTTTCTTCAGTATACTCTCCAAAGCCCGCTTATACAGCTCAATCTGTACTCTGTAAGCATCAATCTTGCTGCTCCGGTTTTCCGGCGTTATATAGTCGGTTTTGTAATCCACCAAAACGATATCATCCCCTTCGGTGAAATACAGGTCGATGATTCCCTGTACCAGCAGTTCCTCATCGGGTGCAGTCTCCGCCCCCTCTATCACTTCACTGGCCGGGCACAGCAAATTGAAAGGTGTCTCCCGCTTAACCGTGTCTGCTGCCAGAACCCGCCGCCCGATGTCACTTTGATAAAAATTCATCAGGCTTTCGATCTCGACGGCAGCCGCTTCTTCAGCCGAAAGCAACTGCCGGGCAGTCATGAGGTCAAGCTGGTTTTGGATCTGTTCCCGGCTTTGCACCTGCTTCAAATCAAGATGCTGCAGGATGAAATGCATGGCATTCCCTTTTTCCAGTGCTGAAATGGCAGGTTTGGTCTCTCTGAATTTAGGCTGGCTGATTAGTGCCGGTATATTCAGTTCCACATTGCTCAAGTTTTTATCCTTCAATTTTTGGATCTGGGTGACCGACAGCTTGGCAGGGATCTGTCCCGCACTTGTATACGGGTAGACCCAGTTCAAACGAGTCTTGACCGTTTCCTTCCAGGGGCTGTCCGGCAGCGGCTGAAAATCCACGAGCTGCTGCAACAATGCCTTTTTCTCCCGGGAGCTCTGCAGTAGACCAAGCCTGACCTTGTTCTTATTGACAATGGAAATATCCCAGCAGGACTCATCCGGCCAGATACCCTCTTCCCATTCCGTTTCCAGAAGCGCCCGCAAATGGCTGCCGTCCCTATGACGCATGATGACAGGACCGAACCAGTCCAGTCCGCACCTGGCCTGGGCCAGATGGTATGTGTCAATGGTATTGCTCCATTTATTCACGGCTTTGCCGATATTGGCCACAGAGCCGGTCATAATCATTTTTTCTTGAGCCCGGGTACAGGCTACATAAAACACTCGCATTTCCTCGGAGAGATTTTCTAACCGGATCTTTTCCTTGATAACATTGTGGGCGATAGTTTGGCTGATGGTCCTGCGCTCGGTATCGATCAGGCGCGGGCCAATGCCCAGGTCCTTATGCAGCAAAATATTCTGGTTGGTGTCGGTCATATTAAAATACTTGCCCATACCGGCCAGAATCACAATAGGAAATTCCAACCCTTTGCTTTTGTGCACGCTCATCAGCCGAACAACATTGTCATTTTCCCCCAGGGTTTTAGCGGTACCGATGTCGGCCTGGGAGGCCTTAACCTGCTCCATATATTTCAGGAAACTGAACAGCCCGTGCATGGTGGAGTTTTGAAAGTTCCTGGCCCGTGTAAACAGCAGCCGGATATTGGCTACCCTCTGCATGCCGCCCGGCATGGCGGTCACATAATAAAGGTAGCCGCTGTCCAGCATCAGTTCCCGGATCAGCTCTTCCAGCGGCAGGTAACGAGCCATCTTCTGCCACTTGTGCAGATTGTCTGAAAAACCGCTGATTTTGTCATGCAATTCCCCGCTTTCCGGATAATCCATCAAGGCCGCGTAAAAAGTTTTCTCATTGCTGGCCAGTCTTATACTTGCCAGTTCTTCGATGCTGAATTGAAAGATGGGCGATCGCAGTACACTGATCAGTTCAATATCCTGCCGGGGGTTGTCGATCACCTTCAGCAAATTTAGAAACAGGCTGATTTCCAGTGCATCCAGATACCCGCTGTTGATATCGGCATAGGAAGGGATGCCTTCGGCGTTGAACACTTCGGTAAATACGTCGATCCAGTTGCGGGTGGTGCGCAGCAGGATCACCATATCTTTATATGCAGCGTTCCGTTCCTTCCCCAGCTGCGGGTCATAGACCCTGGTATTCAGCAAGGCTTTGATCTTGTCCGCTACGATATAGGCTTCGATTTGGATCTTATTGAGCTCTTCCAGTTCATCATTTATGACCGTCCCGTTTTCATCCACTTCATCCTGATGGTCGATGATGATCATTTCGATCTTCTCACCGCTGCCGGCCTCATTGCAGTCCTGCCGGCCGGGATATAAGCAGGCACTTTCGTCATATTCGATCTCACCCAGAGCAGGACTCATAATGTTCTTAAAAACGAAGTTCACCCCGTGAAGGATGGCGGCCTGGCTGCGGAAATTACTGTGCAGACAGATCCGCCGGTCCGGTTCATTCTCTCCATCCCGGTAATCCCGGTATTTATCCATGAAAAGCGTAGGGTCAGCCAGACGAAAACGGTAGATGCTCTGTTTGACATCCCCCACCATAAACAAATTGTCCGCTTTTTTCACCCGCTGGATGATGGCTTCCTGTATCTGGTTGCTGTCCTGATATTCGTCCACAAATACATAGGCGAAGCGCTGCCGGTATTCTTCTGCCACCGGGTCATGAGCCAGGATCTTCAAGGCATAATGCTCCAGGTCGTTAAAATCCAGAACGCCTTTTTCAGTTTTCAGTTGCTGATAGCGTTCATGAAAAGCAGATACCATCTGTTCCAGGCAGGCCATAGCCGGATACATCTGATTCAAGTCTGCGGCCAGATCTTCGGCTTTTTTCCCCATAAAACTTTCCCGGGCCTTTTTGATAATGTCTTTGGCGCCATTTCGGTACGCTTTGGCTCTTTCCCTGAGGTCTGGATCACACTCGCCGCGGCTTGGTAAAGTTCTGAATTGTATGGAACTCAGGGCTTCGATATAGCCTCTGAGGGAAATCTGCAACGTGTCATGTAATGCCCGAACTTTCTCACAGTCTTCTTCCAGTACCGGCAGATAGTGAGCGGGCCCGCTTGATCTTCCGGCGATGTTCACCGCCCTGGACAGCATTTCCATGGCAGCGTTAATTTGGATGACCGCCTGGTCAGCCAAGGATTCGTTCCAGAAAGATCTGTCAAATTCGTCTGCAGTCAATGCCAGCTGGGCAACCATATTTTTCAGCCAGCCGTAAGGCTCAGGTTTACTCTGGATAAAATCATAGATGCTGATGATGATTTCCTTCAGTTTTGTGTCATCCCTGCCGCCGGAGAACATTTCAAGCAGTTCATAAAACATTTCCCGGCCGATTTCATATTCACGATCCATGGTTTCTTCCGCTGCTTCGTTTTTCAGCAGCATCATTTCATTCTCTTCACCAATCTGAAAGCCCGGGTCGACCTCCGCCAGGTGAAAATGATCCCTGACTATTGTCTGACAGAAGGAATGCAGGGTACTGATCTGAGCTTTGTTCAAGAGATTGATCTGGCGCAGCAGACCGGCATCCTTGCCCCGGGTCAGCTCCAGTTTTTCCATCAACGCCTTCCTGATGCGGTTTTTCATCTCTGCCGCCGCCGCACGGGTAAAGGTAACGATCAGCAATTTATCGATATCAACCTGATCCTCTATGACCAGTTCGATAACCCTCTGTACCAGCACCGCGGTTTTGCCTGAGCCGGCAGCAGCGGTTACCAACAGATTGCTGTTTCGGGCACGGATGGCAGTCATTTGTTCATCGGTCCAATTAACCATTTTTGCTCACCTCCCCGCCCGCAATGAGTTTCCTTAAGACCTCGTCTTTCTTCAGGCTTTTGATATAGCGGTAACGGTTATCTTCAAATAAAATGTCAAACTGGCACACCGATCGGTATTTGCAGTATTTACAGGCGGTTTCCCGGCCGGATCTTGACGGTTCGATCCTGATCTCACCATTTAATATGGCCTGGCTGAACTTCTTGACCTGGGCTTCCACATGTCTGATCAAAGCATCAAACTCTTCTTCCGCCAGGGCATTTGATCTTTCACTGATGGCATCGTCAATGTTCACCTGTACCGGCAGAATCTCCGAATAACCGTTCAGATCACGCTCCATCTTGCGGATGATACTCACATCCTTTAACACTAGGCCCGCCATTCTCAGCTCTTTGAGTATGGCTTTTTCAATCACCTCCGGATCCCGGGAATCATTTTTCACCATGGGGTCATCGATCTTGAAATAAAAAACCCCCGCCGGTTTGGCTGTTTTGCCTTTTAAACCGGGCATAGCCTGTAGTACGGAATAAAGATATATAATCAGTTGCAGGGAAAAGCCGTTATATATATCAGACAGATCTATATTTTTAAAGCCTGATTTGTAATCGATAACTTTTACATAAGCAAATTCACTGTCTTCCCAAACATCGATCCGGTCGATGCGGCCTTCCAGATAAACTTTTTCTCCTTGCTCAAGTTCGATCTCGATGGGCGGCAGCAAGCCCCGTTCACCAAAGCTGACTTCATAAAAAGCCGGGACAAATTCCCCTCTTTGAAGGTGCTGGGTAAGGGTCCAGACCGCCCGGCGGCAGATCCTTTTCAACCGCTGGACAAGATATTGATAGCGGGGGGAACTGTTTAAAATGCCGTCTTTGTATTCTATAACCAGTTGGTCCATGATCTCATTTATCAGTTCGAAGCATTCTTTTTGGGTAAGATCTTTCCACTCCAGCTTATGAGTCTTTAAATGGCGGGCAAAAGTGACCAGTCCCAGATGGAACAATTCGCCGATATCCGGCGCTCCCATGGTATAGATGATTCGTTCCTGAGGCTTTAATCCGTATTGAATGAAATGGGCAAACTGACAGCCGTTGAATTTCTCCAGCCTGGATATGCTGGCTTTCAGCGGCCGGTTATACAGCTGTTGCGCCAGGGCTGACCCGATACGGTCCTGCTGGTTGCGGTGGTCAAAGCCGGAAAGGATCGCATCCAATCTGCCTTTCCATTCCGGTTTCCTGTAGTACCATTCATATACATCCCACCAGTGCGGATCGATGTTTTGCCCTTCCAGGTGATCCTTGAGGTTTAAGATCAGCGGTTCCAGGGTGCCATCGGGAGTGCCGATCATATTCAGGTTCTGGTAGCCAAACAAATTCTTTTCTTTCTTGATTTTAAGCCCGGGGTAGATCATCTGCAGGCGGTCCACGATGATGGACTGGTGCAATGGTTTGCCCTCTTCGTCAGCCAGGGCATAACTGACCCATAAATACTGGCTGGCTTTAGTCAGGGTCTCATAAATATGGAAATTTTCCTGACTCAAGCGCTGCTCGGGGTCAAAGCCCAGATCGATGCCATGCTCCATAAGAGTCTCAATTTCTTCTTCCAATAACAATTGGTGCGCAGCCGGGCGGGCCGGCAGCAGATCGTCATTGGCTCCGATCAAAAACAAAGCCCGGCATTCGTAACGTTTTGAACGACTGATGCTGCCAACGGCCACTTCATCGATGGTGGTGGGAATGATTCCGATTTCGAAGGAGGCAAAACCCGCTTCCAAAATGCCGGCAAATTTCTTCAGGTCGGTTGGCTCATCCCCTAAGAATTCAACCGTCTGGTCCAATATCATCATCACGATATTCCAGATCTGGGTATTCTCATTGACATAGGCAAACAGCTTCTGATCCCGCAGCTCACTGATGTAAGTTTCAATTTTGGCCTGCATCTCTATGGCTTCCAGGTATTCATAAAGGGAAGCCGCCATCTCCCGGCAAGTCCTGTTCCCTTTTACCGAACGCTCCAAGTCTTCTAATGGCCTGATCAAAATTTCCCGGGCTTCATTGAGCCTGTCCAGTGGTTCGCCATTCTCTATGGTAAAGGGCTTCTTCCACAGGGTCCCCCGGATTCCGTAACGCAGAATATAGTTTTCCAGTTCATCGCCTTGCTGGCTGTCCAAATTACTGAATCCGGCTTTTACCAGACGAAAGACTTCCTCATAGCGGTACCCTTTGATAATGATCTGCAGGGTAGTCAGAATGGATTCAATGATAGGATTATTCATGATCCCCCGTTTTTCATCCATGAAAAACGGAATGTGATTGGCACGAAAAGCCTGTTTGATCAGGCTGCTGTAGCGTTCCATATCAGTGCAGGCGATCATGATATCCCGGAACCGGTACTGCTTCTCCCTGACCAGGGCTAGAATTTCTGCTGTGATATTTTCGATCTCACTTTTGAAATTGGCGGCAGCAAAAATCTGAAGTCCGCTGACTTCTCCTTCATATTGAAAATAAGGATA
>DBRM01000065.1 GCA_002305965.1 Syntrophomonas sp. UBA1368 | reverse complement strand
TTATCGACCAATACCATTATTGCAGTACCTAAAAATATGCCCGAGGCTGCCGCATACGAAGTAACCAGATCCATAGGCGAAAATGTTGATTATCTGCATGATGTTCATGCTGCCCTTAAAGGTTTGACCATATCAAGAATGGCCTCAGATGTCGGCATTCCGCTGCACCCGGGAGCTGAAAAATACTACCGGGAGCAGGGAATATTTCAATGATAAGAGGCTGTTCAGGTTTGTTAACAATGGAAAGATATTTATCAGCCTATAATTGAAAAAAACTGATGACAGGGACTAAACGGATAATAAGCCTGAAATATGGAGGGTATGCTATTGTTTAAATTAATGCGCAGTTTGATGGTAGTGGTTTTCATCTTCCTTGCAACAATGACATTCGCTTTCCCGGCAGTTGCTGCCGATAAAGAAGACTACATTACAATTATTTTTACCCATGACCTGCATGATCACATTCTGCCTTTTACACTGGACAAAGGTGGAACCATAAATGAATACGGCGGCTTTGCCCTCATAAAAAGTGCTGTCGATGAGGAGCGGGAAACGGATCCTGAACTTTTGCTCCTGGATGCCGGAGACTTTTCCATGGGGACACTGTTTCAGACTATTTTTGCCGAAAGTGCACCGGGGTTGTCACTCATGGGGCAGATGGGATATGATGCTGCTACTTTTGGCAATCATGAATTCGATTACCGGGCGCAGGGACTGGCAGACTGCCTGAATGCAGCCCGGCAAAACAATCAAAAACTACCAGCGCTATTGGTCTCCAATGTGGTTTTCCCGGATGGTGATAAGGAACAACTAACAGAATCGTTATCAGATTTAAATAAGGCCATGACTGATTACGGGACCAGAGAATATATCATTCTGGAACGGAATGGCAAACGAATTGGTATATTTGGTTTGATTGGATCTGAAGCGATTTCCAATGCTCCCATGGCAGAAGTTGCATTTGCCGATCCGCTGAAAACCGCAGTCAGTATAACGGAAACACTGAAAAATAAGGAAAAGGTCGATCTGATCATTTGCCTTTCCCATTCCGGGACGTCAAATGACGGGGAAAATTCTGAGGATGAATTATTAGCCCAAAAAGTGCCGGATATCGATGTGATCATCAGCGGACACAGCCATACCAAACTTACTGAACCGATCATAACAGGCCGCACCATTATCTGCTCGACGGGGGAATATGGTGAGCATATCGGCCTGCTTAAGATAAAAGACGATGAGGACAACAACTGGCAAGTAAGTCACTATCAACTTTTGCCCATCGATGACAGACTGCCAGCAGATTCAGGTATTACGGCCACTGTGGAGAAGTACCGGCAGAAAGTACAAACCGATTACCTTGATGATATGGGAATGACATTTGATCAGGTGTTAGCCTATAGTCCGTTTAGCTTTTTGCCGGCTGCGGAAATCGGAGTCCGGCATGAGGAAGAACCGTTAGCCAATCTTATAGGTGATGCCTATATTTATGCGGTAAAAGCTGCCGAGGGAACCAGCTACGAGCCGATCGCCGCGGCAGTGGTTCCCAGCGGTACCATCAGAGGTACTTTTCTAAAAGGAAATATTACTGTGGCAGATGCCTTTGCCGTCAGTTCTCTTGGGATTGGACCTGATAAAAAAGCCGGGTACCCATTGATATCTGTTTATTTAACCGGACGGGAACTAAAAACAGCCTGCGAAGTGGATGCATCAGTTGCTCCGCTTATGAAACCAGCCCAATTATATATTGCAGGCATGACTTATACGTTCAATCCCCATCGTTTGATGTTTAACAAAGTTACCTCTGCATCATTGCTGGAAAGTAACGGAAACCTGGAAGAAATAGATGATGACAGTCTTTACCGCGTAGTGGCAGGTTTATATTCTGCCCAGATGTTAACGGTGGTGGGAGAAAAATCTTTCGGTATCTTGTCAATCGTTCCCAAAAACAAAGACGGGGAACCGATCGTAGATTTTGAGGAACATATTATAAAAGACCTGACCGGCGGCAACAATAATGAGATAAAAGAATGGGCTGCCATCGCCGGATATTTGCAGTCTTTTGCCGCACAGGACGGTATTCCTCAGATACCGCTTTATTACAGCCAGCCCCAGGGAAGAAAGATCGTAAGCCAGGACACTGGACTGAGTGCTGTATGGGGGGATCCGAATGCCTTCGCTTTGAAAGTCTATTTGATCACCGCCTTGCTTTTGCTGCTAATTATCTTCATCGTATATAAAGTTATGAAAAGAAGGAAAACAAAACTGTCGGCAACGCTTGACAGATGAAATATCGGAAGAAGGATTGAAATGCTTCAAAAAAGGCCGGTATTGGATATCCCGATCACAACCATAGAATTGTTATTGGACATTGCTGCATTGGGGACAGTCATATTCATGCTGTTATTCCTGAAAATAAATTATACGCTGCTGCCGGCAGAAATACCTACCCATTTTGATTTTTCCGGGGCGCCGGATGGCTGGGGCAGCAAAAATTCTCTGCTAATTCTGGCCGGGGTGATGATAGTTTTTTATGTCGGATTAAAAATAATGGAGAGATTTCCCCATACCTATAATTATTTACAGCCCATCAATGAAAACAATGCCCCTTACCAGTATTTACAAGGCCGCATGTTAATGGCATTCATGAAAACCGAATGTGTATTGCTTTTTGCCTATTTAATTTGGGGTTCCATTGAAACCGCCAAAGGCAATATTACTGGACTTAGCCATTGGCTTTTACCGGTATTTCTGTTGGTCATGGCGGTGACTCTGGTTTATTTCATAATGAAAATGACAAAGAAAACCGATAAGAAAGAGTAGTGATCTTCCTTATCGGATCTAATTGGCTTAACTGAGCGCCCCGGTTATTTCTTCATGATCGAGCCTAATATCCCCCGGGCGATAGAACGTCCGATCTGGCTGCTAAAAGAAGAGATTGCTGATTTTGCTATTTTCTCCACGATGGTATCGGGCTGTTTTTTCCTGGCACTTGTTTTTTCTCTCCTGGCTTCCTCAGAGTATTGCTTTTCCCGGGCCAGCTTTTCAGTTTCACGTTGCGCTTCAGCATCACGCTCTTCAACTTTCCTCTGCAGCATCTCAAAAGCAGAATCACGGTCTATCATTTCCTGATATTTATGATAGAGGGTTGAACCATTGATGATGGTGTTTCTTTCCAGAGCGGTTATGGTTCCAAACCTGCTGGCCGGAGGCATTATCCAGGCTTTTTCAACCGGTTGGGGACTGCCGTCCGCCTGTAAAAAAGACACCAGGGCTTCACCAACTTTTAATTCGGTAATGACTTGTTCTACATTTAGATTCGGATTGGCCCGGAAGGTTTCAGCAGCTGCCTTAACTGCTTTCTGTTCTCTTGGGGTATAGGCTCTTAAAGCATGTTGGACCCGGTTGCCTAATTGTCCTAATACAGTATCAGGAATATCGATTGGATTCTGGGTAATAAAATATACGCCAACCCCCTTGGAACGGATCAATCTGACCACTTGTTCGATTTTTTCCAGCAAGGCTTTGGGCATATCCTTAAACAGCAAATGGGCTTCATCAAAGAAAAATACAATCCGGGGTTTATCCAGATCTCCCACTTCCGGCATTTCTTCAAAAAGCTCAGACAGCATCCACAAGAGAAATGTTGCGTAAAGAGCAGGGTATTGAAACAGCTTTTCTGCTGCTAATACATTGATGATGCCGCGTCCATCGGGATCCGTCATAATAAAATCCATAATATTAAGGGCTGGTTCGCCAAAGAAATGGTCGCCGCCCTGTTCTTCCAGCCGCAGTAAGCCACGCTGGATCGCTCCGATGGATTGTTTGGATACTGTACCGTATTCCACTGTATATTCCTTGGCATTATCGCCCACATATTTCAGCATAGCCCGCAAGTCTTTCAGGTCTATCAAAAGCAGGCCCTGATCATCGGCAATTTTAAATACAATATTGATAACTCCGGTCTGCACATCATTTAAATCCAGTAAACGGGATAGAAGCATAGGTCCCATTTCAGAAACGGTAGTGCGAACCGGGTGGCCCAATTCCCCGAAAACATCCCAGAAGCGTACGGGAAACCCTTTGAACTCAAATCCTTCAAGACCTAGCATCTTCAGCCGATCTTCCATATTGGGGCTTGTTTCACCAGCAAATGAAATACTGGCCAGATCACCTTTAATATCAGCCAGGAATACAGGTACTCCGATCTGGCTGAAAGCCTCTGCCATAACCTTCAGCGAAACAGTTTTTCCGGTTCCGGTCGCACCCGCTATTAATCCGTGACGATTGGCCATTTTGGCCAGAATAAAAAGTTCCTCACTGCTTTTGGCGATTGGCAGTTTATAGATTTCGGCCATATCATTTTCTCCTTTATTACGAATTATTTATAATTATATCCTGAAAACTAATTTTGAAATATCTAATTCAATACATATTCACAAATCATATGCTTGACTTTACATTATTAAAATAATAACATAATTGTAATGATTATAATCTTTGAGGTAGGTTATGAATACAGATATAGCCAAACTTTTGATCAAAAAAGAAATCAAGCCTTCGTATCAGAGAATTAAAATACTGGATTATTTGGTGAGCAACCCAAATCACCCAACAGTCGAGCAGATTTATCATGATCTGGTAGGGGAGATTCCCACGTTATCCAAAACTACCGTCTATAATTCCATCAATCTATTTATTGAAGCTGGCATCGTTCAGCCAATTAATATTGAAGATCATGAAACCCGTTACGATTATAATGTGACCGGTCATGGGCATTTTAAATGTATCGAGTGCGGTGGTATCCATGATTTCCAGCTGGAAAGTGATGCTTTTGCCACCAGTCATTTAAATAATTATCTGATAAAAGAAAAAAACGTTTATTGTAAAGGCATCTGTCCTATATGCCTTGAAAATAAAAATGAAAAATTAAAGGAGGTTGAACAATGAGTAAAAAACTGAATGGAACCAAAACAGCGGAAAATTTATTGAAAGCATTTGCAGGAGAATCCCAAGCCAGAAACCGTTATACCTACTATGCGTCTGTGGCAGATAAAGAAGGCTACAAACAAATAAAGAACATTTTCATTGAAACAGCTGATAATGAAAAGGAACATGCCAAACGGTTTTACAAGTTCTTATTGGAGGGAATGGAAGGGGATATGCCCTTCATGATCGAAATCACTGCCGACTATCCTGTGGCACAAGCCAGCACGCTGGAAAATTTGAAATATGCCGCCGGCGGCGAGAGGGAAGAATGGTCAGATTTATATCCGGCTTTTGCCAAGGTGGCTGAAGAAGAAGGTTTCCCGCAGATCGCGGCTGCTTTTAAAATGATCGCCAAAGCAGAGACTGCTCATGAAACCAGATTTAATAAACTGGCAGAGAATATCGAAAATGGTACGGTATTTAAAAAAGCGGAAAAAACCAAATGGAAATGCGGCAACTGCGGATATGTACATGAAGGAGAAGGAGCTCCGGAACTTTGCCCGGCCTGCCTCCATGCCAAAGAACATTTTGAATTGTTCAGCGAACCCTATTAATATTAAAAAGAAAAAAACCCGGATCATGCTCGATGATCCGGGTTTTTTAACTTTAGCTTACTTCTGATGTACAGTGGGCGCAGCGGGTGGCATCAATGGCAATTTCAGATTTACAGTAGGGGCAATCTTTGGTCTTGGCTTCTTCTTCCTCGGTTCGTTTCATTTTATTGATCTGACGTATGATCAGAAATAGCACAAATGCAATAATGAGAAAATCGATGAGGGTATTGATAAACATTCCCCAGGCAATGACGGGAGCGCCTGCCTCCTGTGCTGCGGCAAGAGATGCATAAGGGGTATCAGAAAGATTGTAAAATAAATTGGTGAAATCAACTTTGCCTAAAATAAGTCCAATTGGGGGCATGATGATATCATTAACCAGGGAAGTTACAATCTTGCCAAATGCGGCTCCGATAATGATACCCATAGCCATGTCCATCAGATTACCCCGCATGGCAAACTCTTTAAACTCTTTGAGCATAGGTATTCCTCCTTTTTAAAATAATTTTCCCGTATCACAACATTTTCTATTTATTGTTGGAAATATTATGTCATATTATTGACATTTTTAATATATGATCGGCGCAGACACTGCAAATTATTTCTTTGAAATATCGTTTTTTACAATGAAAAGGTTATAATAATATGGGTCAGGAGGTATTGATGTGCAGCAATTGGATGGAACCCAAAAATATAATATCTTAACATACGGCTGTCAGATGAATGTCAGGGATTCCGAAACCATTGCCGGTCTGGTTGAAGCGATGGGCTACTGTGAAACCAGCACCACGGAAGACGCTGATCTTATCATATTCAATACCTGCAGTGTCAGGCACTCAGCTGAAAACCGCGTGTTTGGCAAACTGGGCGAAATTAGAAGATTAAAACTGAAAAACCCGGAAATGCTCATCGCTTTCGGCGGATGTATGGCGCAGATCCCTGACAATCAGAAGCGGTTAAAAAAGCAGGGGGTCGATATTGTTTTTGGGACCCATAATATTCACGAACTGCCGGCCTTAATCGCTAAAGTCAAGGAACAAAAGGCAAGAGTAATGCAGGTATGGGAAAAAGAAGGGCAAATCGTCGAGAACATTCCCAATATCAGAAAACCGGGCTTAACAGCCTTTGTAAATATTATGTACGGCTGCAATAATTTTTGCAGCTATTGTATTGTCCCTTATACCAGGGGCAGGGAAAGAAGCCGGCAGCCTGAGGATATTTTGACGGAAATCAAGAGATTGGGAGAGCAGGGTTATAAAGAAATTACCTTGCTGGGCCAGAATGTCAACTCCTATAACAGCGGAGGAGAAAAGGCGTATGATTTTGCCGATCTGCTCTGTGAAGCAGCGGAAATTGAATCGATTCAAAGGATACGGTTTACCACTTCCCACCCCAAAGATATTTCTGATAAACTGATCAAGACAGTTGCAGGACATAAAAAAATATGCAAACATATCCATATGCCATTACAAGCTGGAAGCAACGAAATCTTACGCAGGATGAACCGTGGATATACCAGAGAGCACTACCAAAGTTTAACCGAGAAGATCCGTTCCGCTATACCAGGTGCGGCGATCACCAGTGATTTGATCGTCGGTTTCCCGGGAGAAACTGAACAGAACTTTCAGCAGACCCTGGAAATGGTAGAAAAAGTAAGGTTTGATGCTGCATTCACCTTCATGTACTCAGTACGTAAGGGAACCAGGGCGGCAGATTTTAAAGACCAGTTATCCCTGGAGGAAAAGAAACAGAGGCTGAGCAGATTAAATGAGCTCCAGTACAGTATTGCCGCCGATATCAATCGATCTCTGGCTGGGACGGTACAGGAGATACTGGTGGAAGGCACAAGCAAGACCAATCCCCACCGGCTGACCGGCAGGACTGATGGCAACCGGATTGTGATCTTTTCCGGTCCAAAAGAATTAATCGGCAGCTTTGTTCATGTTAGAATTACCAGGGGTACAACTTTTTCCTTGTTTGGTGAAATCGAAACCAATTAATTATTTTAGGAGGAATTAAACATTATGACGAGTGAACAAATTATCAACATGGCATTTGAACTTGGTGAAGCTTTGGCACAGTCTGACGAAATCGAACAGTTAAAGAATATGCAAGCCAGTATCACTGAGGATTCCCGTGCCTATGACCTGATCGTAAGCTATCAGAATTTGAAATTAAAAATGGATGATCAGGTCGATCAGGGCAAAATCATCTCCAAAAGCGATGAGGACCATTTGCAAATTTTAGAAGACGAGTTAGCCAGCAATGAAACGATTCAGCAGTTAATGACAGCTCAGGAGAAATTCGATAATTTGATGCAGGCCGTTTATTATGCTATCAATCAGGCGATCGTAGGTGAAAACAGCTGTGCTTCAGGGTGTGATTCATGTGGCTGCGACTGTGGATCTATGTAATTTAAACCGGACAGAAAATAAAGTATGATAAAGAAAGACTTAGTTTACTAGGTCTTTCTTTTTAGGAGGTAACGTTGCCTTGTCTCATCCGACGCCAATGATACAGCAATACTTAGCCCATAAAGAATTACATAAAGATGCCATACTATTTTTCCGCCTGGGCGATTTTTATGAGATGTTTTTTGATGATGCGGTACTGGCTGCCAAAGAACTGGAAATTGTTCTCACTGCCAGGGATAACGGGGAAAATAAAGTGCCCATGTGCGGCGTCCCGCATCATTCTGCTGCCGGCTATATTGCCAAATTGATCTCCCGGGGATATAAAGTGGCGATCTGCGAACAGATCGAAGATCCCAAAGCGGCCAAAGGCATTGTGAAAAGGGAGATAACCCAGATCATCACCCCGGGTACGGTTTTAGATGACAATATGTTGCCGGACAGCAGCAATAATTACCTGGCAGCTATATACGAAAATGAAGATGTAATAGGTTTTGCCTATAGTGATATCAGCACCGGTGAATTCAAAGTGACTGAATTTACCGGCAGCAACGCTTTTAATGAATTGATGGGCGAACTGTTTCGCCTCCGGCCGTCAGAATGTCTGTTACCGCCCTCCGCCACCCTTGACGATCAATGGACAGAAAAAAGCCTGCAAAATATCCCCGCGTTATTTACCAGGGTACAATCCGCCATTACCAAAGTAGAAGATGCAAGGGTATTGATCAGGGAGCAAATGGATATGGGTACGGATGAAGATTTTGCTGAGAAGCTGACCGGAACCGGTATCCTGGCAGCCGGATTGATCCTGGTTTTTTTGCAGGAAACGTGCCAGACCAGTCTTCCTCATATTAAAACCATCCAACCTTATCGCACCGAAAATTTTGTGGAAATGGACGCTTCTACCCGCAGAAATCTTGAACTCTCATCTACCATCAGGGAAGGCAAAAGGGAAGGCTCTTTACTTTCTGTCCTGGACTTCTGCAATACAGCAATGGGCAAGCGTAAATTAAAGCGATGGCTGGAACAGCCATCCCGTGATATATATTTAATCGAACGCCGGTTGGACGGAGTAGAGGAAATAAAAAGCAAGCTGGTGTTTAAAAGTCAGGTACAAAAAGCTTTAAGCAATGTTTATGACATGGAAAGGATCGCCGGGAGAATTGGCAGCGGTATCGCTTCGCCCCGGGACTTGACAGCGCTCAAGATATCCATTGCAGCCATCCGGCAATTAAAGGAAGTGCTGCTTTCAGCGGAAAGCGATTTGCTCAAAGAAATCGGCCGGATGGATCCATTAAACGATGTATACCAAATAATCAGCGAAGCCATCGCTGATGATCCTCCTTTGGGACTGAAAGAAGGAGGTATCATCAAACCGGGATATCATAGTGAAATCGATGAATTAAAGCGGTTAAGCCAGGAGGGTTCCCAATGGCTGGTGGATTTTGAAACCCGGGAAAAACAAAGGACCGGCATAAAATATTTAAAGGTCGGCTTTAACAAGGTATTTGGCTATTTTATTGAAGTCAGTAAATCCAATTTGCATATGATCCCCCTTGATTATCATCGTAAACAAACTTTGGTCAATACAGAAAGATTTATTAATGAAGAACTGAAAAACTATGAGGGACAGATATTGGGAGCCCGGGAAAAACTATTTGTTCTGGAATATGAGGAATTCACCAGAATCCGTGAAGCAATTGCTGCATATATTGGTGAGATCCAGACAGCGGCCGACCTGATCTCTGATCTGGATGTAATCTATTCTTTAGGGGAAGCTGCTTATCTGAATCATTATGTTCGCCCGCGTCTGCACCGGAACCGCAGCCTGGAGATCAAGGCTGGCCGACATCCGGTGGTGGAAAAATATTTGCAGATTTCCCGGTTTGTCCCCAATGATATAAAAATGGACAATGATAACCGATTTGCCATTATAACCGGCCCCAATATGGGCGGAAAAAGTACTTTTATGCGGCAGACTGCCTTGCTGGTTCTAATGGCCCAAATCGGCAGTTTTATTCCTGCTGACAGTGCTGATATTGGTATTGTTGATAAAATATTCACCCGGGTGGGAGCATCAGATGATCTGGCTGCGGGCCAAAGCACCTTTATGGTGGAGATGGTTGAGGTGGCAAATATACTGGATAATGCCACCCGCGACAGTCTGATCATTCTGGATGAGATTGGCCGCGGCACCAGCACTTATGATGGATTGAGCCTGGCCAAGGCGGTCAGTGAATATATAACCGAACATATTAAAGCCAGGACGCTTTTTGCCACCCATTATCATGAACTGACTGAATTGGAGAAGGATCTGCCCCCTGTTTTCAATTTATCGGTCTCCGTTTTAGATTCAGGGGATAATGTGGTATTTTTAAAGAAAGTGCTGCCCGGTAAAGCAGATAAAAGCTATGGGATCCATGTAGCCAGGATGGCAGGTATTAACAACCCGGTGATAGTAAGAGCCCAGACCATCCTGGAAGGACTGGAAAAAGAAAAAACTTCTTTCAAGGTCAATGTGCTTCAACAGGAGTTGTTTCCTGTCGAAGACCCGTTTACTGAGGAGCTGCAGCGCCTGGAAATCGATAGCTTAAGCCCAAAAGAAGCACTGCTCCTGATTTATAGATGGAAGGAAATGCTGAAGAACAGATGACGGTATGATACTGCAAAGGGGGGTAAATTGATGTTGATCGGAATCGATGTGGGAGGAACTTTTACAGATGGTGTTCTGTTAGACAAGGGCAGTATAAAAGTATTTGCCAAAGAAGCAACAGATGAGCAGAATTTATCGGTCACCTTGTTGAAAGTTTTGGATAAATTGCTTGAAGATCAGGATGCGGCGAAAATTTCCCGGGTGGTATTAAGTACGACCCTGGTAACAAATTTGATCGTGACTGACAGCGGCCCGCGTACTGCTTTGATACTCATGCCCGGCTTCGGTCTGCCTTATGAATCCTATGACCAGGCTCCGGATACATACTTTCTCAAAGGTTGTATGGATTTCCGCGGCAATGAGATCCTGCCGCCGGATCAGGACGAAATTCGCACGGCCATACAAAAATTAAAAGAACTTGACATCAGAGATATTGCTGTGGCGGGCAAGTTTTCCAATCGCAACCAACAACACGAATTATTGATTCAAACCTTGCTGAATAAATACTATCCCCAGGCTTCCGTAATCATAAGTTCACATATCTCCCAGCAGCTTAATTTTCCGCGGCGAGCTTTTACTGCTTATCTTACCGCGAAAACCAGTAAAAAGTGGAATCAATTTATTGATCATATGCAGCAGGCCATACAAGAGCGGCATATCAAGGCACCAATTCATATACTGAAAGCCGATGGAGGAACCATGACTTTGGAAACAGCCAGAGCGGTTCCATGTGAGACCATATTATCCGGGCCGGCAGCCAGTACCATGGGCGGAATGGCACTAACCATGAATGACGGAAAAAATTCGGTGGTATTAGATGTTGGCGGTACCACAACAGATATTTCGCTGATCATTGCCGGCCAGCCTTTATATGCTTCACAGGGGGCTAAGATCAATCAAAAATTGACACATATCAAGTCTTTTGCGGTTAAATCCATTGCCCTGGGCGGTGATTCGGTCCTGTCGACTGAAGGTAATGAAATTAGAATCGGACCGGAACGTAAAGGAGCAGCAGCTTGTTTTGGCGGTGAATTTGCCACGGTTACCGATGCGTTTAATTTTCTCTTTAAAATGAACATCGGCGATCCGGGTTTATCCGCAGATAATTTATCTCCCATCGCCGCTGAAATGAAATTGCCTTTGCCGGAGTTTTGCCAGCTGGTGGTGGATAAAACCATCAACCGGTTAAAAGAGACCATCAACGGCATGTTTAAGGAATGGGAGCAGGAACCGGCTTATCGGGTTTGGGAAATTATCAACCGCCGTACCTTTCACCTGGACAGGCTCATAGGGATCGGAGCAGCAGCAGAAGCAATCCTGCCAAAATTAGCTGAAGAGCTGAAAATAGAATGTTTCCTCCACAAGTATTCACCGGTGGCCAATGCCCTGGGTTCGGCAGCAGCACGGCCGACCCTGACAGTCAATATGCATGCAGATACCCAGGCTGGTCTGTTTACCATAGACCCGGGAGGGAATCAGGGCAAACTGAGCCACAATAGAAACTTGCAGTTGGAGGACGTCAAGGAGATCACCCGGCAATATTTGCAGGATCTGGCTGCGGAACGAGGGATGGGCAGTTATGCCAGTGAAGCACAATTTACCCGGGAAGAACAATTCAATGTGATACGCGGATGGGACCGGCTGGGTAAACTATTTGAGGTTGGTATGCAGATCACCCCGGGTTTCATCGCGGAATTCAAGGGGGCGGATTAAAATGAAGACGAAACCTACCGGCTTATTATTTTTTCCGGCATTTGACTGGGCGATTTCTCCAACTCATCCGGAAAGGGAAGAACGGCTTTTATATACCCGTGATCAATTATTTGAAGAAGGCATCATGGATCTTCCTCAAATCAAGGAATACAAACCAAATCTGGCTGAGGCCAGGGACATTGCTAGGGTACATTTTTGCGTACCTGATGTAGCAGCCCAGATCACTGAAGCCCACCTGATCTCGGCCGGATCCACTTTGGTCATCGCTGATGCCCTGATGCAGGGTGAAATTAAAAACGGCTTTGCTCTGGTACGTCCGCCAGGACATCATTCCATGATGGTCAGCCATGGCAACCGCGGCTTCTGCAACATCAACAATGAAGCCATTATGATTGAATACCTGCGGCAAAAATACAAAATAAAGAGATTAGCGGTGGTGGATACGGATGTGCATCATGGAGACGGTACCCAGAATATATTCTGGCACGATCCGGAGGTGTTGTTTATTTCCTTCCACCAGGATGGCCGGACCCTGTATCCCGGAACCGGCTTTATGGATGAACTGGGAGGCCCTCTGGCCTACGGTACCAACATCAATATTCCTCTGCCGCCGCGTACGACTGATATTGGTATCCATTATGTTCTGGAACATCTGGTCATGCCGGTCCTAAAAGAGTACCAGCCTGAACTCATCATCAATTCTGCCGGGCAGGACAATCATTATACTGATCCATTGGCTGACATGCGTTTCTCTGCCCAGGGTTATGCCCGTTTAAATGAAATACTGGCACCTGATATTGCAGTCCTGGAAGGCGGTTATTCGGTTGAAACCGCACTGCCATACGTGAATATGGGTATCATCATGGCTATGGCCGGCATCGATTATTCTCATTTGCGGGAGCCGGATTATGATCCTGCCCGTTTTAAGGAACAGAATCTGGAAACGATTAAAAAGATCGTTAAGACACAATTGCAGGCATTCCAAAACCGTGAGGAGACGGTTCAAAAAAACCGTTCCCGGGGGCAGGAATTCGATACGATCTATAAAAATATTTATTACGATACGGATTATATCAGTGAAGATCAGACCGAGCGGCTGCGCTTATGTCCGAATTGCGGAGGATTCCGCGTGATCCTCTCCTCGGCCCAGCATCGCAATGGCAAATATTACGATGTTTACTGCATTTCCATACCTTCTTACTGCTGCAGCGACTGCCATGAACAGGCAGTGGACATGTATCAGCAAATGTGTGGTAAAGGCGGATATAATTTTATATACCTGCAGGACCGGATCAACGATCAACATAAGAGTTTTGACTCCAAAGCAGAAAAGGAGACGGTTTTATAAATGCCCATCAAGCTGCTGGATAATGATGTGATCAATAAAATTGCCGCCGGTGAAGTTATTGAACGTCCGGCCTCCATTGTCAAGGAACTGATCGAAAACGCCATCGACGCCGGAGCCTCACTGATCACAATAAGCATTAAAAACGGAGGGTTAGATGAGATCATCGTTGAAGATAACGGCAGCGGCATAGATTTTGACGACCTCCCTTTGGCATTTTTGCGCCATGCTACCAGTAAACTCATGCGGGAAGAAGATTTGTATGCAATTGACACCATGGGATTCCGCGGTGAGGCGTTACCCAGTATTGCTTCCGTTTCCCGGGTCGAAACCTATTCTAAAACACCTCAAGCAGATGGCAGCCAGTGTATCATTGAAGGAGGAACCATTACCCAACTGGACCGCTTTCCTACTGCAGACGGCACCAGGATCATCGTACGTGATCTGTTTTTTAATACACCGGTTCGAAAAACTTTCCTAAAAAGCCCGGTCAGTGAAGGCAACCATATTTACGACACAGTATTACGCTATGCTCTGGCTTATCCTGAGATTTCCTTTGTGTTCGACAATCATAAAAAAATCCAGTTTAAAACACCGGGCAACGGTGATTTAAGGGATACCGTCTTTTCCCTCTATGGCTCGGATATCAATCAGTTTTTAATCGAGATCAATGAAACCGGCGAAAATTTATCCCTGCGGGGTTTGATCTCCAAACCAGAGTACAAAAAAAATAATCGCCGCATGGGGCTGTTCTTCATCAATAAAAGACCGGTCCGCAGTCCATTACTGATGCGGGCAGTTGATCACGCTTACCGTGGCTTACTGGTCTCCCAGGAATACCCGGTTTTCTTTTTATCCTTAAGAATTCCAGCCGGCAGTCTTGATGTAAACATCCATCCGCAAAAGTCAGAAGTACGCTTCCAGGATGAGCAGGCAGTATTTCGCTTTGTCAGCGGGGTGCTTAAAAAATATCTGGATGAAAGCAGTTTTGGCCCCGGCAATTATTATCATCGTGACTTTGGCCAGGAAACCTATAGCCCCTCCAGGCCGTTTTCTTCTCACCATGATCTAACCGCTGCTGCAGGGACAAAAATGTTTTTTGAGAAACCTGTTTTTCTTGAGGAATATGATGCGGAGACCGGTGAGATCAAAGTACAATCAGGAAATTCACCATTTATTCAACCTGCAGCTTACCGGCAAAACCCTGGTTATTCTATTATCGGAAAGCTAAACAATTCCTATATCCTGGTTGAAACAACAGATGGCCTTATGATCATTGATCAGCATGCAGCCCATGAACGCATTTGGTACAACCGGTTGGTCAGGATGTATGATGACAAAGTGGATAAACAGCCGTTGATCCTGCCGCTGACCCTGGATCTAAGCAGTGCTCAAATTGATATGCTGCAGGAGCATCTTGATTTACTGACTGAACTGGGTTTTGAAATCGATTTGATCGGTCATAATTCTATTGCCTTAAGAGCCGTACCGAACCTGGTTGCCGGCAAAGAAGCTGAAGTGATCGCTTCCATACTTGATTTGCTAAGGGAAGGGGAAACTGTTCATTTAAAACAAGAGATTTTGGCAAGCATGGCATGTGAAAAAGCGGTTACTGCCGGAACCAGTCTGAGTATCAGCGAGATGGTGCAAATGGTCGAAGATCTGCTTAAAGAAACGGATTACAAAAATTGCCCCCACGGCCGGCCAACCATAATAAACATCAATGCTGCTGATCTGCAGCGTATGTTCAAGAGGCAAAAATGAAAATTATTGTGACAACCTCCCAATCAGTTAATAATATGAGCGGAGAATTACGGGCATTTCTTCTGGAAACCCAATGGGAATTTGTCCCCCGCCAAAGAAAAAGTCTTGAATTTTTGGCACATGAACATAAAGCTTTGGGGGTGGCCGTCTGGCATGAAGAAGGGCCCATTCTGCACTTGCAGGGAGAAAAATTCTTTTTTCATCCCAGTATGGCAAAAAACCGGCTGACTGCCTACCGAAAACAGCAAATTTCTGATCCCTTGATCAAAGCCTGTGATTTGCAAAGCCGGGACAGTTTTCTTGATTGTACGCTGGGTATGGGAGCAGACTCCATTGTTGTTTCTTATTTCACTGAAAAGCGGGTAACAAGTCTGGAATCTTCATTTCCGATCGCCATGATGATCAAATGGGGGATGAAAACGTATCGATCCAGGATCAGTTGGCTGGCTGAACCGATCAGTAAAATCGATGTTACCTATGCGCATCATTATAATTTCCTGAAGGCCCAGAAAGATTGTTCCTATGATATTGTATATTTTGATCCCATGTTCCGTCATCCTATTCTTGACAGTCAGCCTTTGGCCCCATTAAGGATTCTTGCTGACCATGATCCGCTGACCCGTGATTCCATTGCTGAAGCATGCCGGGTAGCCAAAAAAAGAGTTGTCATGAAAGAACTGGCCAGAAGTGATGAGATGAAAAGACTGGGTTTCGAGAAATTTGCCGGCAGTCCCAATAATCGAATCGGTTATGGCGTTATCGAAGTCTGATCAAGCTTATATAACAAATGAAAGGGAATTTGCATGCTGAAACTTGCTGCTATTGTAGGACCTACAGCCGCAGGAAAAACAGGTACGGCGATAAAGACTGCCAAGATCATGGGAGCCGAGATCATCTCCTGTGATTCCATGCAGGTCTATCGCGGGATGGACATAGGCACTGCCAAAGCATCACCGGCACAGCAGGCAGAGGTACCCCATCATTTGCTGGATGTGGCCGAAGTGGATAGTGAGTACAATGTAGCCCTGTATCAACAAACCGTTTCACAGCTGATTAAACGGTTGAATCAACAGGGTAAGCTGCCTTTGCTGGTAGGGGGGACCGGTCTGTATTACCAGGCGGTAGTCGACAACTATCAATTATTTCCCATGGAATCAAGCAGGGAAGTACGGGAAAAATATCGCCGGCAAATAATTTCGGAAGGCATCGATGTTGTTTACCGGCAATTACTGTCAGTCGATCCGGACTATGCACAGAAGATCAGCCCCCAGGACGAAAAACGGATCATTCGGGCACTGGAGGTTTATGAAATAACCGGCCGGCCCTTTTCAGAATTCCAAATCAGGAGGGAAAATTCTTATCACTTTGCAGCAGCGGGAATCTATGTGGAGCGAAAATTGCTTTACCAACGCATCGAACAACGGGTGGATGAAATGTTTCAGTCCGGATTCCTGGAAGAAGTACAGCAGTTATTGAAAGCTGGTTATACCCTGGAACATAAACCTATGCAGGCTTTAGGATACAAGCAGGTGATTCTTTATCTGCAGGGTCTGCTTAGCTGGGATCAAATGATCAGTGACATTAAACAGGAAACCAGGCGTTATGCCAAAAGACAGTACACCTGGTTTAACCGGGACCAAAAGATCGTTTGGTTTGATGCAGGCAGATTCGAAGATGAAAGCAGGCTGGCTGAAAGTATTTCCGCATATTTTGAAGGACAATTATTTAGCGTGTAGAATTGATTGATAAAGAGTAAATTGGATGGGAGGACCCGACTTAATGAGTAGAAGACAAGTTAACCTGCAAGATCTATTTCTGAATCAAGTCAGGAAGGAGAAAGCAGCCGTTACCATTTTTCTGGTTAATGGATTTCAAATCAAAGGCAATGTAAAAGGTTTTGATAATTTCACCGTAATTGTTGAGCAGGACGGTAAACAGCAACTGGTTTATAAACATGCCATCTCAACGGTTGCCCCGCTCAGGCCGATCGGTCCTCTGAATCTTGATGACACATCAAGTAATGTTTGATCATATATAGCCAGCTAATGACTGCCATAGGCTCCAAGTAGCACCACTGTTATCTGTTTGTCATATAATATCGCAGATAATTGGAAAGTGGTGAATTTGTAATGGTCATTTCCATGAAGTTTGCTGAAAGCAGCAATCATCTTAACAGCATGTCTGCAGAATCCTTCCCGGACAAGGATGCATTCAAAGAACTGGAAAAATTGATCGGTTTAAAAGAAGTGAAGAGAACTTTAGCAGAAGTCACTGCTTTTTCCCTGATCCAGACCAAACGAAGTGAATTACAGCTAAAAGCTGATCCAACAGCACTGCACATGTTGTTCAAAGGTAATCCCGGTACAGGAAAAACGACAGTTGCCCGTATTTTGGGTAAAATATTCAAAGAGATCAATATATTAAGCAAAGGCCACCTGGTGGAAGTGGAACGCGCTGATCTGGTGGGAGAGTATATCGGACATACGGCCCAAAAAACAAAAGAGATGATTAAACGTTCCCTGGGTGGTATTATGTTTATTGACGAAGCTTATACATTGGCTCAGGGCGGGGAAAAGGACTTTGGTCAGGAAGCTATCGCCACCTTGGTGAAAGCGATGGAGGATCATCGCCAGGATCTGATCGTTATTCTTGCCGGTTATTCCAGCGAAATGAACCGGTTTATCCGCTCCAATCCCGGTCTCAGATCACGGTTTCCCATTCATATCGATTTTTGCGATTATAATGAGGAAGAATTGTTTCAAATTGCAATGCAGATGTATGCGGAAAGGGAATACCAGCTTTCCAGCCGCGGACGCTGGAAACTCAAAAATGAACTGGCACAATTTGTCCGCAGTCGTCATCCCCACAGCGGCAATGCCAGATATGTAAGAAATCTGGTGGAGAAATCCATACGCCTGCAGGCATTAAGGATCATAGACCGGACAGACTTGAGCCGCCGCGATCTCATGATCATCGATGACCAGGATCTGCCGGAAAATCAGGGGCAAAATCAATAAACAAGGAAGGTAAATCATTGCATAGTTTATCCATTATAAAAGCAGCAGAGAAGGCACTAAAAGAAGAATTCACACGACTGGAGGAAATTGCTTATCACAATCAGTCAAAAGTACTCCAGGCGTTTAAAAACAAAAATGTACGTGATTATCATTTTGCAGCTTCCAGCGGTTATGGTTACGGTGACATCGGCCGTGATTTGCTGGAAGAGATATATGCTGAAGTTTTTGCCTGTGAGGACGCACTGGTCAGAGGGCAAATCGTCTCAGGTACCCATGCTATCGCTGCCTGCTTATTAAGCCTGCTTCAGCCTGGAGACCTGATGATATCTGCAATGGGAAGCCCGTACGATACCCTGCAAAAAGTGATCGGGGCTGGTACTGATCATTACGGAACTTTAGGCTGGCGGGGAGTCGAATACGTTGAAACCGCTTTAAAAGAAGACGGACGTCCGGATTACAAAGCCCTGGAAGAAATGCTGTCAATGCCAACCAGATTGGTGCTTATCCAACGCTCCAGGGGCTATACTTTTCGGCCGGCTCTGGGGATGGAAGATTTGAAAAAGCTGGTAGAGACCATTCGTGCAAAGCAGCCCTCTGCCATCATCATGGTCGACAACTGCTACGGCGAATTTGTGGATAGGGAAGAACCCGGCAAATATGATATCGATATCATGGCCGGGTCGTTAATAAAAAATCCCGGCGGCGGATTGGCAGCCGGCGGAGGATATGTATGCGGGAGAAAAGAACTGGTCAAATATGTTTCCTATCAGATCACCGCTCCCGGTTTGGGGAAAGATTTAGGACCCAGTTTAACCGGCAACCGTTATATGTATCAAGGTTTATTTATGGCCCCCCATATCGTTTTACAAGCAATGAAAAGTGTGCTGTTACTAGCCTATGTTTTTGAACAGTTCGGCTACCCGGTTTACCCCCGCTGGAATGAACCGCGGGGCGATATTGTACAAGCCGTTCAACTGAAAGACAAGCAGCAGGTGCTTGCGTTTTGTCAGACGGTACAAAGCAATTCTCCGGTGGATCATGATGTGACTTTGGAATTCGCAGATCTCCCCGGCTATGAAAATCAAGTGGTGATGGCAGCCGGAACCTTTGTCCAGGGTTCCTCCATCGAATTATCATGTGATGCACCTGCCCGGGAACCCTTTGCTGTCTTCATACAAGGCGGACTGACCTATGAACATGCCCGTTATGTAACTGCCCGTTTGATCGAAAGTCTTTTACTATAAATTTAAAGAAAGCAGGTGACCGATGTTGAGCTTACCGACCATCGTGCTGGTTGCGGCGATTCTTCTGTGTGTAATAGGTGTGCTGGGCACCATCCTGCCCATGCTTCCAGGTGTTGCTATGATCTTCATAGTTATTGCGGCTTATGGCTGGTGGGAAGGATTTCATACCATAACATTCAGTTATCTTCTTGTTCTAGGGTTGCTTACGCTTTTATCAGCAGTTTTAAATTACCTTTCTTCCGTTATGGGGGCAAAATTCTTTGGCTCTACCAAAGCGGGACTGGTGGGTGCACTGCTGGGTACTTTCATCGGTATATTCTTTTTCCCTCCAATTGGGATCATCATTGGTCCGTTGGCTGGCGCATTTATCGGCGAATATATTTCCAAGCAGGATGTAAACAGCTCACTTAAAGCCGGGCTAGGTGCTGTGATTGGCATGTTTACCGGAGTGGTTTTTCAGTTTGTAATGGCAGCTGGTTTTCTGGTTTCCTTCCTGATAAAAGTTTTGTAAACAATTGCTATAGGTATGCAAATGTGCTAATCTTACTAAGTTAAATATCTGAATTGGAGGCGGTTTAAATGACAAAAGAAGAAATCTTAAAGAAAGTTGCAGAGGAAAACGTTCAATTTATCAGACTCCAATTTACTGATATTCTGGGGGTCATGAAAAATATTTCCATAACAGCCGACCAGTTGGAGAAAGCCCTGGATGGAGAATTGATGTTTGATGGTTCATCCATCGAAGGCTTTGTGCGTATTGAAGAATCTGACATGTATCTTAAGCCCGACCCCAACACTTTTTTGATCCTGCCATGGATCAATAATGCCAAAGGCAAGACAGCACGTATGATCTGTGATATCTTTGATCCTGACAATGAGCCTTTTGAAGGCTCCCCCCGTTATGCCCTGCAAAAAGCCCTGGCTGAAGCTAAAGAAATGGGTTACACGATGTATGTTGGACCGGAACCGGAATTTTTTATGTTTCAGCTGGATGAAAACGGACAGCCTACATTAAAAACCAATGACAAGGCCAGTTATTTTGACCTGCCGCCGGTAGATAAAGGAGAAGATGCCCGGCGTGATATGGTGGAAACCTTGCAGAGCATAGGGTTTGATATTGAAGCCGCTCATCATGAAGTTGCACCGGGGCAGCATGAAATCGATTTTAAATACATGGAGGCATTAAAAGCGGCAGACAGTATTGTGACCTTCAGGATTGTGGTGCGCACTGTGGCACAGAATCATGGTATGCATGCCACTTTTATGCCCAAACCCATATACGGTATTGCCGGTTCAGGCATGCATCTGCACATTTCTCTTTTCAAGGACGGGAAAAATGCTTTTTATGATGAAACCAAAAAAGACGGCTTAAGCAGCACTTGCTGGTATTTTATCGCCGGTATTTTAAAACATGCCCGGGCTATTTCAGCAATTACCTGTCCCACGGTCAATTCATATAAACGTCTGGTGCCAGGCTATGAAGCACCGGTTTATATTGCCTGGTCTTACCGCAACCGCAGTCCGCTGATCAGGATCCCGGCCCGCCGCGGGGTGGGAAGCCGCATTGAGGTCCGCAACCCGGATCCTACGTGCAACCCTTATCTTGGTTTGGCGGTTATCTTGAAAGCAGGCCTGGAAGGGATCAAAAATAAAATGGAACCACCTGCACCGATTGAGCAGAACATTTTTGAAATGGATCTGAGCGAAAGAAAGATAAACAATATTCATTCCCTGCCGGAAAACCTCTATGAGGCGGTAAATGAATTAGCAGAAGATAAACTGATCCAGGAAGCATTAGGTGAACATATATATTCGCGCTTCCGGCTGGCGAAAATCAAAGAATGGGAAAATTACAGCTCCCGGGTCTATGACTGGGAGATCGACGAATATCTTGAAAAATTTTAACAGATGAACAAAACGAAAATGCACCTTCCAGCCAGTTGCAGGAGAGGTGCATTTTTTATTTCTGCTTATTATTTTACATCCGGCGCATTAAACCCAATACTTTACCGATAATATGTGCTTCGCTGGTTATGATCGGCTGCATGGTGCTGTTCTCCGGAATGAGTTCAATATGATCAGGATGTTTATAAATCCTTTTGACCGTGGCCTCATCCTCAAGCATAGCCACTACGATATCACCATTATTTGCATCCGGCTGTTCCCGGACAATAATATAATCCCCGTCCAAAATACCGGCTTCGATCATGCTTTCTCCTTTAACTTTCAAAATAAAGGAAGTCCCGCTTTTAATAAATTCTCCTGGTACCGGCATGTGACCGTCGATATTTTGTTCTGCTAAGATCGGCGTACCGGCTGCGACCGCTCCGACGACCGGCAGATAAACCGTATCACTGACCATGGACAGATCAGGTTGTTCCTCGATGGGAATTAGGGTTCGGGGCTTGGATGGGTCTTTTTTCAGCAGCCCCATGTTCTCCAGGTGTACCAGATGAGCATGGACGGTAGAACTGGACTTTAAACCAACTGCCTGGCCGATTTCACGAACGGACGGCGGATAACCGGATTCTTTCAACTGCTTCTTTATGAAATCAAGTATTTGCTGCTGGCGGCTGGTCAGGGTTACATCTTCTGACATATGGCACCCCCAATAATTTATTTGTCCAAATTATACCACAATTATTATTGCAAAACAAATGTTCGGTGATCATTTCCAAAAATTATTTTCATTTACATTTTCAATACTGCGCATGATACTGCGTTTTGCCCCGGGATGTTCGCTTTCAATCATGGCTAATAATTTGCTGATTTCATTACGTTTCGAGATCTTATCAGCTGGGCAAAGATTTTCCACCACCTGTATCCCGGCTGATTGAACAAAAAGATCGATATCTTTTTCCTCCACATAGACTAGTGGTCTGATCACTGTTATATCCACCCGGTCAAGATACGTAAGGGGTTTAAAAACACCAAAACGGTCTTCATACAACATGGAAAGAAACAGGGTATTTACCACATCATCCATATGATGCCCCAGGGCGACTTTATTGCAGCCCGCTTTTTTGGCAGAATTGTTCAGCGCACCCCGGCGCATATTTGCACATAAGGAACAAGGGTTTTTTTCCTGTCTGATGTCAAATACCACCTGGCCGATATTGGTTTTCTCAATGATCAGCGGGTAACCAAGACTGCTGCAGAATTCATGCAAAGGATTAAGATCCATATCCCAGCCCAGATCAATATGAATAGGGAAGACATGAAATTTCAGGGGTGTGAACTTATCCAGCAGCCATAAAAAATACAGCAAGGTCAGGCTGTCCTTGCCCCCAGACAAACCGAGCGCAATTTGATCACCGTTTTCAATAAGATGATACTTTAAATTGGCATCCCGTACTTGTTTGAATATCTTTTTAACCAGGCGCTTGCTCATGGTTTTCTCCTATTCCTTTAATGATAAAGAAAACAATGCCCTTTACTTTTAGGTAAAGGGCGAAAACATCAGGCTGAATGCACTGCCTTTTTCTTGCTGGCCTCCCTCGCCAGTTGAATGGGATGGACTACAGAACATTTCATATTATGCTTTCTGATCCCGTAATTTAATTGCATGGTGCAGCTGGGACAGCAGGTAGCCACCGTTTCCGCTCCGGTAAGTTTTATCATAGCCATTTTCTTGTCTAAAATCTTCATGGATGTTTGGTAATGGGTGATACTGTAAGTTCCGGAACCTCCGCAGCAATAATTGGTATCAGACATTTCCGCCAATTTAACGCCCGGGATCCTTCTCAGCAGTTCTCGCGGCTGGTCCTTAATCTTTTGGGCATTGGCCAGGTGACAGGGGTCATGATACGTTACCGTTATGGGTTTGGCATTATGATTGACAGGAAAACTGATATCTAATACATCGATCAGAAATTTACTGAGATCCATTACTTTGGCAGCGAAAATTTCTCCCGCCTGAGCATGCTCTGTCTGCCCCAGTAAAAAGTGCATATTTTTAGCCGATAATGCCGATGAGCAAGAACCGCAGTCAGTAATGATATAGTCAAAATCGTAGGCATTATAGATTTGGCAGTTGTGTATTGCCAGGCTTTGGGCAGTTTCAAGCTTGCCATTTGCAATATGGGGCAAGCCGCAGCATTTTGAATGACGGGGCACGATCACTTCACAGCCGTTATTGGTCAGCACTTCGATTGCCGCCAGTGCGATATCCGGATAGAGCAGATCAGTAGCACAACCTAAAAAATAGCCGATTTTATATTCTCTCTCACCCCTGGCCGGATTGATCTCAGGGATCATGCTGCGGGCATTTCTAAGGGGCACTGCCTCCAATATTTTCTCCGCTTGCGGAAGACTGCCCGGCAGTAATTTGGTCAGACCTGTATAACGGGCTAATTTCTGCAGGCCGGCTTTTTGCGCTCCCCACATCAATGAGGTGGACAGATTCAACAAGGAAGGTTTGGTCCATAAAGTATCAAACAACAATTCTTTACCAATGCTGGGGTTCTTTTGCTCAATATAGGAACGGGCAGCGGCATTTAATTCATGGATATCGATCCCGGAAGGGCAATTGGCGCTGCAGTTTTCACACATAAGACAGTGGGTGAGGCGTTTGCTTACTTCTTCCGAAGGTTTAACCACACCGTCTCTGAGCATCTGCACCATAAAAACGTGACCCCTGGGGGCTGCGGATTCATAACGCAATTCGGCAAAGACCGGGCAAACACTGCGGCATTTTCCGCAGCGGACACATTTCATTATTTGTTCTTTTACAGGCGGCAAATTCTTAAAATCCACGACCTTGACCTCTTTCCTGTAAGGTTATTAAAATAGCTTGTTGGGATTCATGATCCCTTTATCATCGAATGCCTGTTTCACTTTTTTCATATATTCCACCGCCAGGCCGTGTTCCATTTCAGCATAAGGGCGGCGAACGGCTCCTACTCCATGCTCACCGGTGGTCGAGCCATTCAATTCGATGGCCAGCAAGTGAATTTCGTGCACCAACTTTTTAACCTGCTCGACTTCTTCCGGAATCGAGGTGTTGATAACCGGTGCGGTATGGACATTACCATCACCGATATGACCATAATTAACTACCTTGATGCCATATTTATCAGCTAATTTTCGGATCGCTCTTAAAGTGTCAGCCACTTTGGATAAAGGAACACTGATGTCTTCACCGGCAAAAACTCGGGTCCCATCTGCTCTTACCCTGGCGGCAGCGGTAGCAGTTACGCTTCGGCCCTCCCATAACTGGGCCATTCTCTTGGGTTCGGTGGACCATTCTACTGTTCTGGCCCTGCGGCCGGCAACTTCCTGGATGACATTGCCTTCATAGTCCACGGAAGGAGGATTGCCATCTACTTCAAAAAGCAAAATGGCTTCCGCATCCGGCAAATTAATTTCCGGTTTATACATATTTACTGCGCTGATAGCTGAGCTATCCAGTATTTCCATTCCTGAAGGCATGATTCCCGCCTGATAAATTTCCAAAACGGTTGCCGGGGCATCATCCAGGGAATCAAAGACTGCCATGACAATACCACGGGCTTTGGGTTTGGGCCAGCAGCGAAGACGAATCTGGGTAATGACCCCCAGCACCCCTTCAGAACCTACCATTAATTTGGTCAGGTTCAACCCGGAAACATTTTTTAATGTCCTGGCCTTGATACCGCCGGCATATATCAAGTCTCCATTGGGCAAAACGATTTCCAGTCCCAATACATATTGCTCCGTACAGCCATATTTCACAGCCCTAAGACCGCTGGCATTGTTGGCAACCATTCCGCCTACGGTGCACATTTGGCTGCTGCCGGGATCAGGAGGAAAAAACAAATTGTATTCTGCCAGGCGTTTGTTCAGTTCGGCATGTATTACCCCGGGTCTGACGATAACCTGCATGTTCTTCTGATCAATTTCAACGATCTCATTAAAGTTTGATAAATCGAGTACGATACCCCCATTTAAGGCAACACTGCCGCCGGTCTCACCGGTTCCTGCACCGCGGGGAACAACGTTGATCTGATGATCATAAGCATATTTCATCACAGCCTGCACATCAGCAGTCGAAGCAGGTAAAACTACTGCCCATGGGGTTTCCGGTTTAAGCTGGGTTAAAAAGGAACTGTCATAGGAATAATACATTAAATCCAATTCTTCTGTGAGTACTTTTTCTTTTCCCAACAAGCTGAGTAAGTCTTTTCTTACGCTGGCGCCCTCCATTATTGTCCACTCCCTTAAAAGGAAATTAGTCATCTTAAGAATTCTTTGCTATTATATCATAAAAGTGCAGGATGTCATTTATAAAACATCTGTTGAAACGGTATAATCAATTACATATGGAATAATGACCGGCGGCTCGAAATAAATTTAGGTAAAACTAAAGGAGTTATGTATGCATAAAGAACTGCTTAAGATATTACCGGCTGAAATCATGAAATTCAATGAACCAATGAAAAATCATACAACTTTTCAAATCGGCGGCCCGGTCGATGTGATGATAATTCCCCATGACAGGGAACAGGTAACCAGGGCAGCGTTCTGGTGCCGCATGCATAAAGTGCCTTTATTTATCTTTGGCCTGGGCAGCAATTTACTTGTACGTGAAAAAGGGATCAGAGGGGTGGCAATTAAAATCGGATCCGGATTGGATAAAGTCACAGTAGAGGGAAATGATATCATTGCAGAAGCAGGCATTAGTATAGGTGAATTGGCTTTGATTGCGGCAGATCATGGCTTAAGCGGCATGGAATTTGCCGAAGGCATCCCCGGCAGTTTAGGCGGGGCAGTGGTGATGAATGCCGGCGCTTATAACGGAGAAATGAAAGATATTGTTTCCGAAGTCACAGTGATTAACGAGCAAGGTGAGCTTGCCGCTTTGTACCATCAGGATCTCCAATTCGGATACCGCCATACTATTTTACAGGATTCCTCTCTGATCGTTATTGCGGTACGCTTGCAGCTTACACCCGGTGACCGCGAAACGATAATAAGCCGCATGGCTGAACTGCGTAAGCAGCGTCAGCAGAAGCAGCCCCTTGAGATGCCCAGTGCCGGCAGTACTTTCAGGCGACCGGATGGTTTTTATGTTGGGCCGATGCTGGAACAGCTGGGGCTGAAAGGATACGCCATCGGTGGTGCCCAGGTTTCAGAAAAACATGCCGGTTTTATTGTGAATGCCGGCAATGCAACTGCGGATGACGTGTTAAATTTGATCACCTATATCCAGGAACAAGTCAAAGAAAGATTCAAGGTCGATCTGCACACAGAGATCCGGGTAGTAGGGGAAGAGTAACCGTTTTAAAGAATTGGGGTAAAACATGAAGATCCTGCTGACCACCCTTAATGCTAAATTCATTCATTCTTCTCTGGCTTTGGCCTATTTAAAAGCCTATTGTCAGTCTGATTTTACCGATATACAAATCAGGGAATACACCATTAATGAGCCAACTACTAACATCTTAGCGGATATCTATTCCTGCCAGCCTGATGTGATCTGCTTTTCCTGCTATATTTGGAACATCGAAATGATCAAAATTTTATGTGCAGATTTAAAGCAGATCATGCCGACCGTTACCATCATAGCCGGAGGACCGGAAGTATCTTATGATGCAGAGACTTTTCTCAATGAAAACCCGGCCATCTATTGTGTGGTTCGCGGCGAAGGAGAAGCAGCCATGCTTGAGCTGCTGCATTGTATAAGAAAACAGTCACGGCCGGAAAATATATTGGGAATCACCTATCGTGAAGATTCGATCATAGTCAATGCTGACCGGCCGCTTATAGGTGATCTGGATACCATTCCATTTCCCTATGAAAATGAGCTTATCCATTACAGAAACCGGACAGTATATTATGAAACCAGCCGCGGATGTCCTTTTCATTGCTCTTATTGTCTTTCTTCCACTATAAAGGGAGTCAGATACTTCAGCCTTCAAAGAGTAAAAAGAGATCTGAAATATTTAATGGATAACCATCTGCCGGAAGTGAAATTGGTTGACCGGACCTTTAATGCCGATGAAAAACGGGCGAAGGAGATTATGGCTTTTATTATCCGGCATAATCACATCACCAAATTCCACTGTGAAATAGATGCAGCTCTTTTATCCCCGGATATGCTGCTTTTCCTGGGTGAAGTCCCGGCGGGAATGTTTGATTTTGAAATCGGCATCCAGTCAACCTTTCCCACAGCCTTAGCCGCCGTCAACCGCGAGCGTAACTGGCAAAAACAAAGCCGCAATATTGCCCAACTGAAACAATACGGAAATATCCATATTCATCTGGATCTGATAGCCGGACTCCCTTATGAAGATTATCAGCGTTTCAAAACATCCTTTAATCAGGTATACGATCTAAAGCCAGATGTTATCCAGCTGGGATTTTTGAAATTGCTGAAAGGTTCTTTACTGCGTGATCAAAGTCAGGAATACGGTTACAAGTTTGAACAAAAACCGCCTTATCAGGTGTTAGGAAATCACTATATTTCTTACCCGGAACTGATGAAGCTTTCACAAATCGAGGATCTGATCAGCCGCTATTATAATACGGGTATGGTAAGTAATTTTCTTAACTATACAATTGCCCATTGCTATCAGGGTGATTCCTTTGCTTTTTGGGAACGATTATCCGCTTTCTTAAGTGAGCGAAATTTTTTTCGTTTTGGACATAAAAGAGAAGAAGAATATACACTGCTGTATGAATTCATCCGGCAGGAGCAGGGAGCAGATAGGCATCTTGCTGAATTGCTCAAATTTGACTATCTCCTTAACAACCGGGAACGAAATTTGCCGGCAGTTTTTACCAGTCATAATCCTGCTGATGTAAATGAAGTGCTCTATGCCTGCTTAAAAGACCAATCCTTTATCGCCAGGATGCTTCCTGATTCCGTGGGCAAGTCTCCCCGGGAGATCCGTCGTCTTGTGCATCTGGAGTATCTGTTCCTGGATGGAACCGGCAAGCCTTCAGCCGAACCGGTTCCGCTCCTGTTTATTTACAAAACTCCGGGGAAAAAGGCGGAAACAGCAAGGATAACCTTGGATGAACCGATGGATAAATGGTAATAACAGGGCTGTAACCGAATAAAATATCAGCAGAAGGGCTCACATAACAATAGATTCGAATTCATAAATACTATATAATAAGTTGAATAGGATTTCTTGGCTATTTTATACTAAAAATCAGAAGTTTGGGGGGTTAATTCTGCATAATAATTTTATTGCAAAAGAAGGGTGGTCTATCATCGCTTTTTTTGCTATTTTAACTATTATTCTCTATATATCTTCCCTGGAAAAATTACCTTGGCTGTTCCTTATAATCACATTGTTTTGTATTTATTTTTTTCGTAATCCCCACCGGGAAGCAGATGCAGCTGAACATGCTGTGGTTGCACCTGCGGATGGCAGGATCCAATCGATCAAGAAAGTTTATGAAGATGAATTCATCAAGGATGAAGCGATCTGTATCAGTATATTTTTAAGCTTGTTTAATGTTCATGTGAACAGAGTACCAATAAGCGGGACCGTAACATATACTAATAAAAAAGGTTTTCGTTTTCACCCGGCTTACAGCAGCAATGCCAGTGACTATAATGTTTCCAATTCCATCGGTTTGGAAACGGCATACGGAAAAGTACTGGTTGTACAAATAACTGGTTTTATAGCCCGCCGCATCATATCATGGGTCACCACCGGCGATACGGTAATGACCGGACAGCATCTTGGCCTGATTCGATTCGGCTCCTGTACAGAAATATATTTACCGGTAAATGCAGATATTATGGTGGAAACAGGGCAGAGAATACGAGGAGGCGAAACAATTATTGCTCAATTTAATGACTAGAACCTTTGCCAATGTAGTGACTTTATTAAATATAATTTTTGGATCACTATCCCTGGTCTTTACCCTTAATCAGGATTACAAAACCGCCGCCATTCTGATTTTGCTGGCAGTGGTAATGGACAGTGTGGATGGCAGGGTAGCCAGAAAGCTGAATGCTGAGTCAGAAATGGGTAAAGAACTTGATTCACTCTGTGATCTGGTTTCTTTTGGCGTGGCACCGGCGATATTGGTTTATGCTCAGGTCTTGGCTCAACCTTATGAAATACTGGGCATACTGTCGGTGATATTATTTATCGTCTGTGGAGCATTAAGGCTGGCACGGTTCAATATTTTAAACATTAAAGAATACTTTCTTGGTATACCCATTACTTTTTCGGGCATGCTCTTGGCATTAATTTCTTTGCTGGCTGCTTATGTGCCTCCTATAATGATCTTACTGGCAGTATTTATTCTGGCTTTGTTAATGGTCAGCAATTTTAAGGTTCCAAAAATAAAGTAACAAAAACTTTTGCTATTTGACCATCCAGCTGTTTAAGGGGGATAACTTAAACAGCTTTTTTTGTTATATAAATGATAATGCTTTTTTGAATAACAGAACCTGTCCAGGAAGATACTAAAACCAAACACAATTAAGAAATAAAGGAGGATAACCATGGCAGGAACCGATTTACCGGGCGGTGTCTATATCGATCCTATCCCGCCTTCCCTTGGAAGTGATGTCAAAATTAAATATAATGGAAAACTGGCGGGGAACAAAGCGGATGAAATCATTTTGTGTGTTGGTTATGGTTTCAAAGAAGACCCTTTTAATCAGCAGGAGTTCACTATGTCTAAAAAATCCAAGGGGTTTGAAACACAATTTACCGTCAATGCATCAGATACCTTGAATTTTTATTTTAAAGACCAGCAAGGTGAGGTCGATGACAATCAAGGGGAGAAATGGCAGGTGGCAGTAGATACCGAAAATCTTTCCTATGCTTAATATTATGATGATGCACGGCAGATTATTTTGCTGTGCATCCTTGCTTTTTTGAGGGGATGTTTTATCATATATAAAAGCAAATGATCAATATTGAGGAGAATAGATTTGTTGGATGACGAGAAAATAAAGCAGCTGGCCTCACGCCAGGCTGGTATCATGAACCACAATAAAATGGCCAAATCAGCAGTGATCCTTCCGCTGATAAAAAAAGGAGATACACTGTTTGTTCTCTTTGAGAAACGATCCCTGTCACTCAATCATCAGCCTGGTGAAATATGTTTTCCCGGCGGGAGAATTGAAGCGGGCGATCAAAATCCACTGGAAGCTGCTATCCGGGAAACCTGTGAGGAACTGGGCCTGGAAAACAAGGACATAGAAGTGATTTGCCCGCTGGATATCGTGGTCAGTCCTTTCAATGCAATCATTTATCCCTTTGCTGCCTTCATTCATTCCGCAGTCAAACTAAATTATAATGAAGTGTCAGAAGTAATACCTATTCCCCTTGAACATCTCTTACATAATCCGCCGCAGGTCCATCAATTGATGATAAGTCTGCAAACCAATGAGGATTTTCCTTTCCACCTTATTCCGCAGGGACATAATTATCCGTTCAGGAAAATCAATTACCCGCAGCTGTTTTATCAATACGAAGGTACCATCGTTTGGGGGCTGACCGCATTGATTCTGACGCATTTTCTGCAGCTGCTCAAGGCGGAATAATACTGTATTCATATGCCATGGTAATTGACCCAGCCTGTGTTTTCGTTTAGTTTTAAACAGATAAGATAATACTGATTCAATGAAGGGAGACACATAATGGAAAAGCACAAAGTTGCTATCGTTGGTTATGGAAATATAGGGAAATATGCTATCAAAGCAGTGGAAGCATCCCCGGATTTTGAAGTCGGCGGACTGGTCAGGACCTCCGCCAGCACAAAACTGCATGAAACCAAACACTTAAACATTCCGGTGGTTGAGAATATACAAGAATTATCTGACATCAAAGCAGCCCTTATATGTCTGCCTACCAGGTTGGTTCCGCCATCTGCGAAAGAAATTCTAGCCCTGGGCATCAATACCGTCGACAGCTATGATATACACGGCCAGTTAGCGGCTTACCGTAAAGAAGCAGATGCTGTTGCCAAAGAACATGGTTCCGTAAGTATTATTTCGGCCGGATGGGATCCGGGAACCGATTCCATGGTCAGATGTATGTTTGAATTTATGGCTCCCCAGGGAATAACCTATACCAACTTTGGCCCCGGCATGAGCATGGGTCACTCGGTTGCAGCCCGGGCCATACCAGGCGTTAAGGATGCGCTTTCCATGACCATGCCGCAGGGTGCCGGAATTCATAAAAGGATCGTTTACATTGAAATGGAAGACGGGCATACCTTGGAAGAAATCACCGCCAGATTAAAAGCCGATGCCTACTTTGCTCACGACGATACTACTGTGATAGCGGTGGATAATATTGATAATCTTATCGATATGGGCCATGGTGTTTTAATGCTGAGAAAAGGGGTCTCCAGTTCCGCACAAAATCAAATCATGAGCCTGAATATGAGCATCAATAATCCTGCCTTGACTGCCCAGATCATGCTGGCTTCTGCGCGTGCCGGCTTGAAGCAAAAGCCTGGAGCCTATACAATGATCGAAGTTCCTATTATCGATTATCTTCCCGGTGACCGGGATGAAATAATCCGCAAATTGGTTTGAACCATTCTTTAATAATATTATGCGAGTATTTGACCCGGTCATTAACCACTGACCGGGTCTGAATCTTATTATGCCAGGTGAAGATATAACCTTTATAATGTTATTAGTTTATTTTTTTCGGAGGAATCATGAAATATAACGATGATGACCAGCGGTCAGAGGAAGAAAGTATATTCTTTGAAGATGTAGAAGAGGAAAATGAATACCAGCCGCAGCGCTGGAAAAGAAAACTTTTATCACTCACCGCGCTGGTGATCCTGATTGCTTTTATTATCTGGTCTTTTCCCCAATTGGGAGTCATTTTCAGCGATTTGAGTTTTCTTGCCCAAAATAAACAGTTGAAAGAAGAAGATATTGTAAAGCAAAGTATTCCTGCCATCGTTTCAGTGGAAGCCAAAGGGGAAGAGGGGAAAAACAAAAACGGCACCGGGTTCAATATTACAGAAACCGGGTTGATCGTGACCAATTATCACGTGGTGCAAAATGCCGACAGCATTAAGGTAATTTTTCCTGATGGAAAATCATTTTACAGTAATGATGTAAAACAGATCAGCAATGCGGATATTGTTTTAATCAGTTTAAATAGTCAGGATCTGCCTTGTCTGCCCTTGGAGCTGCAGAAAATATCTGATGATGAATTATTGTTTACCATCATTGGCAATCCATTAGGTTACAAACAAATCGCTGTCCGGGGAAATATCGGTTCCTATTATAAATATAACGATTATATCATCTTTGAAATTCAGGCCCCGGTCAAAAAAGGCAGCAGCGGAAGCCCGGTGATCAACTCCCAGGGCAGGGCAGTGGGAATCGTTTTTGCCCATCGGGATACTGCTAATGAGGAAGAGATCGAATATTCTGCGTTAGCCATTCCCTTGTATCAATTTGCCAGTGAAATAGCTGTCTTAATGGACGAAGAATAAAGAGCCTGAGTAAAGCTCTGCAGCTGTATTAATTAAAAGACTAAACCGGCCTGGGAAACGCACAGGCCGGTTATTTTGGTTTATAGCATTCCTAATTGTTTCAATAGCGTATCGGCTGCTTTACATTGCTGATTTACCCGGGTATTCAGAGTTTGCTTCTGGGAAGTTTCAAAAATAAAGCCATTGACGCCCAGGAATTGTGCGCTGCTTCTGGCCAGGCTGCCCTTGGCCGGGTATTTGAGCAGGCTAAACTTGTAATAATATGATTTTGAAATAGTTTTATTTACTGTATTTACGATATCTTTAGCCATCGATGTCATTTGCTGGGACGGATAATATATAAGAGTCTGGCCTACTGAATCGGTTTTGGGGTTTTTGTAGTAATCAACTCCTTCATGCATATCCATCAACCAATCGACATCATAGTCTTTTACTATTTTATAGATGGCTCTGGCCAGGATCGTGTCTGCACTCTCGGATTTGGTCCTCGGGAATGAACGATTCAGATCGCTGCCTCCCTTAGCCGTTCTTCTATTGATCTCTATGGCATTTTTATTGGCTTCCGGCAGCACCAGCAGCTTGCCCTTTTTTATTTTCTTGCCGGTATATTTGCTGGCTGCTTTATAACCGGCAGTTTCGTTACCGTGTACACCTCCCACGATCATGACCACTGGGCCAGGTTTCCCGGAATCAATTATGTAAATCTCAGTTGAATTGATGGAACTGCTGGCTACGACTTTCTTTACGATCTGGGGCTGGGTTGAAACAGCAGCTTCAACTTGAGATGGAGCACTCAAAACAGCGGTCAGTATCATTACAGCAGATAAAAAGGAAACGATGATATAATATGTATTGAGTCTTACTTTTTTCATGTTTTTACATTCCTCCCTTGCAATAATTATAAATAGTAAAAAAGTAATTAAAACCCATTATTCGACATGATTTGCTATCATCCTTTTCAAAATGGTTAGCAATATTATCCATATAAATCGTGTTTATTCATAAAGTGACATAATGTGGCAGGAAATATCCCATAATAATGGGAACTTTCCATAGCTATATCAAAGCAGAACGATGTTAAATGTAAATTCTTCCATAGAAAGGTCTTATCAGGGGAAATAGAATATTCATGAGCAGAGAAAAATATCATGAAAGCATCGCAAAGGATTTGAAATTAAGAAAAAATGCGATAAGGAGAACATCGGCGGGCGGCTGCTCCAGCAAAATAATACTTTGACAGTTCTCAAACCGGGGAGGAATTTTTATAGCTGGATATTGAAAATAACAATAAACCTGTCCATATGATCGAAAAGGCTGTTAAATGCGTAAAGGAAAAGGTCTCATGAAAGATAAAGATTCCCAGCAGCAAGCTGAATGTGGGATTGATATATTGTAAAAAACCCATTAATGATAAGGATAAACGATTGACTGCCCGGGAAAAGAGAATCAGCGGTACAGAAGTAACAATGCCGGCCCCCAGAAGCAATAAGGTAATGGATATTTCAGCATTGCCAAAAGATCCGAGATGATGGTTATGCAAATGAAACAAATATATCAGCGCGAATATTGACATTATGCTGCTTTCCAGAATCAAGCTGGTGATGGGTTCAATATTGATGATTTTTTTTGTCAGGCCATAAAGGGCAAAGCTGAAAGCAATGACCAAAGCGATCCAGGGAACAGTTCCATAATTCACAGTCAAAATAGTTACGCCGCAGAAGGCCAGCACGCAAGCAATTATTTGCCACTTAGACAACTTTTCTTTCAGCACGACAACTCCCATCAGTACACTGATCAGGGGATTGATATAATAACCAAGGCTGGCCTGAATGACCAGATCGTTATTTACTGCCCAAATATAGCTGTACCAATTGACTGTCAGGAAGAGGGCTGCCAAAATGACCCCGGTTGCTTTTGTAGGATGTTCAATGATGCGAGACAATTCTGCTTTGGCGGCCGCAATGTTTTTGGACAAAAACAGAATGCTCAATAGGAACAATAAACACCAGATAATTCGATGAGCCAGTATTTCAAGGGGTGGCACTGTCTGCAGCAGTTTCCAGTAAACAGGCAGGATTCCCCATATAAAATAGGCGCCAACGGCCATTAAAATCCCGGAAACAGACTGGCTATTTTTATTTATGTTCAATGGTATTTTCTCCCTCTTATTACTATAGCAAAACTAATTATGGCATATGATGCCGAAAAAGAAAATATGAAAAGGGCAGGTAGATCACCTGCCCGCTGCTTGTTCCATGACCATCAATTTACCAAGGAATCAATTTACTTGGTGAGGCGTGAGGAGTAAGGAGTGAGGTGATCACCAATAGTAGACCGGGCTTTTCCGGAATACAATGTTATGCTCCTGGTGTGTCAAAAACCTCGTCCATTGATACACCTATCTTACTGTTCAGCTTCTCACGGTTCACACAATGATCAGCATCCCTTAAAATTTGCTTCCCGTCGTTCAATAAATGCCTGTACCCCTTCGGCTGCATCCTGACTCTTCATAATCGGCATCAGATCAGGCAAAAATCTCTCTATGGCCGCTTTTGCCCCTTGTATTCGGGCAATTCGTGCTGACTTAAGCGCAGCCTGTACTGCCAAAGGAGCCTGTTTGGAAATTTTAACGGCAAATTCAAGGGCTTTGTCGAATTGTTTTCCTGGTTCTGTGATTGCCTGGACCAGACCCAGTCGATATGCTTCTTCAGCATTTATTTCATCACCGGTCAAAATATACCTCATGGCATTACCCCATCCGATTTCCTCGAACATTCTGACTGTTGCACCACCTACCGGATAGATTCCACGTTTTACTTCTATCTGGCCCATGCGCAGATCAGATGCTGCGACTCTTACGTCTGCAGTAAGCAGGAACTCAATCGCAAAAGTATAGGTTATGCCTTGTACAGCCATAACCAGAGGTTTTTTCAGGCGATTGTCCTCATCCAGTCCAAAGGGATCGATGGTGCCTTCCGGCATATCCGGCATTTTACCCTCAGCAAAAAAAGGCGCCCACTGTACCAGATCCAATCCGGCAGAAAAATGGTCGCCTTTGGCATACAAAAGACCGCAGCGAAGATCCGGATCACTGTTTAAGCGGCCGTATGCATAGGCGATATCCCAATACATATCGACATCCAAAGCATTTCTCTTATCCGCCCGGTCAAATCCGATCAACAGAACATGACCTTCCTTTTGAACCGCTATCTTGGATTCACTCATATAACCGTCCCCCTTTTTTATATACACCATCCTGATTAAATTAAACCTATGATAACGCTTTTTACTTCAGGATTAAAGCATGCTTTTGGTAATGCTATTACAATTTTAAAATATCCTGATAAGCAGATTCTTTAAATCCCATCCACAATTTTTTGCCGTTGTTTAGCAACGGACGGATCATAATTCTTGGATTTTCACTAATCAGATCAGCGATGGACTTTTCATCCATACTGTCCAGATCTACATCCATTTTTTTAAATACCTGACTTTTCAGATTCACTAGGTCTCTGACTGACAGGCTACCAATATCGGCTAACTTTTTAAGTTCTTTCAGGTCGGGAGGCTCTTTCAGCAGATCGTGATAGATAAATGCTGCCTTATGATCCACAAGCCACGCTTGTGCTTTGCGGCAGGTCGTTCAAGAGGGAACACAATAAAACTCCATTGGTTGTGCCACGATTATCACCTCACAAAAAATTCATTACTTCTGGTTATAATTATAAACAATAAAAGCAAAAACCTGTCAGCAAGTGGGTAATTTCAATAAATTATGTTAGAATCTTTGCAGACAATAAATTGTGGAAGCTATTTTGAAGGAGGATGTTTTAATGAATCGAATCGAGCAAGCGCTGATCCACGCACTTTTTGTCCACCTGCATCATAATGCAGACAAGGCCATCGATTTTGGCATGTTCAAAAGACTCAATCAAAATGTGGATGCCATATGGCCAGGGGCATTACTGGTGGGACCGGATGCAAATGATGATGCGGCAGTGGTTCAAATACCAGGTTCTGATTGTCTGGTGGTAAGTAAACTGGAAAGTCATTGTTCTCCCTGTGTTCCGCGTCCTTATGACAGTGCCGCCACCGGGGCAGGGGGGGCTATGCGTGATGTTGTTGCCATGGGTGCCAGACCGATCTATATTCTGGATTTTATTGGGACCCGTCCGCCGGAAGAAGAAGTGATCGTTGGCCCCTGCGGTTTTGATGGTAAATGTACCTGCGGAAAATGTGTGACCATGACCAGTCAGGAAAGAATAAATCTGATGTTAAAAGGAATCGCTGATATGTGTCAGACAATGGGAGTATTTGTTGCCGGCGGAGGATTTTCAACCTCCTTCAGTGATATCGTACCAGCAGTAGTCGTTTCAGTGACAGGTAAGCTGATAACGGAAAAACCTCTGACCAAACCGGCCAAATCTGCTGGTGATAAAATCATTATCATAGGAGAAACCGGCAATGACGGCAATGACACCCTTTATCGTGCCGGATTGGTGGATACTATGTATCCGGCAGTAGCTTTATTTGCAGAAGAAAGAACCACCATGGAAGCAACCCTGGCAGCATTCGCTACCGGTAAAATAAAGGCTTGTTCAGACTTGGGAGCAGCCGGTATAGGTGCAGCCGTTTGTGAGTCGGCCCGTTTCGGCGGCTTCGGCGCAAAAGTGGATCTGTCAAAAGTACCGGTCAGAATCAAGGACATCATGCCTGAGGAAATCTTTATTTGCGAGACACAGGCCAGAATGCTCGTACAGGTTGCCCCGGAAGATGTGGAAGAAGTTCTGGCGGCCATTCGCAGCCAGGGCGGAATCGCTGAAATGATCGGCGAGATCACCAATGCGGATGAAGAAATATTCACCTATGGTGACCAGACCATTGCTGTGATTCCTAATCATCCATCAGCCGAATTACTAGCGTCATTGAGCTAAAATAGTCTGGTAATAATATAAATAAAAGAGGCCGTCCTTTTTGGACAGCCTTTTTTTACGGTCTGAATTTAGTCGTTATTTTTTATTAAGCCCAAGGCTTTAAATATTTCAATTACAAAAATAGGAACCACGGCTAACCCCAAGGCAGTCAAATACATGGGAGCAGAAAGTTGAATCATGCCAAAAGCGTTGGAAATGGGGGGAATAAATGCAACCAGGCTAATCAATATAAAAGATGTCAATGCCGCCCAGTTGAGATATTTATTGCTGAAGAAACCAATTCGGAACAAGGAATGTACGGAACGCATATTAAAGGCATGAAAGATCTGGGTGCCAGCCAAAACCAAAAAAGCCATGGTACGTGCAGCCACAATATCTCCTGTATTTTTCCAGACCATCATGAATCCAATGAGTGTCAGGGTGGCAAACATCGCGCCTTGAAAAAGAATACGTAATCCAAAGCCGTTGACAAAAAGGCCCTCTCCCTTGGGTTTTGGTTTGCGCTGCATAATATTCTTATCTACCGGTTCCATCCCCAGAGCGATGGCCGGCAGACTGTCGGTTACCAGGTTGATCCACAGAAGCTGCACGGCCAGGAAAGGGGAGACCTGCCACAACAGCATTGCCGAAAATACCACCAGTACTTCTCCGATGTTGGTACCCAGCAGAAATCCCACTGTGTGCTTGATATTCTCATATATACCACGGCCTTCTTTTACCGCGTCGACGATGGTAGCAAAATTATCATCGGTGAGGACCATATCTGCTGCACCTTTCGCCACATCAGTGCCGGTAATACCCATGGCACATCCAATATCTGCCGCTTTTAAGGCGGGAGCATCGTTGACGCCGTCACCAGTCATGGAAACGACTGCCCCTTGTTTCTGCCAGGCACGTACGATCCTTATTTTATCTTCAGGTGAGACCCGGGCATAAACCGAAATATGTTCTACTCGTCTGTCTAGTTCCTCATCGGTCATTTTGGTCAATTCACTTCCGGTGACAGCCTCATCGCCCTTTTGCAGAATTCCAAGTTCCTCCGCAATGGCTGACGCAGTGACCACATGGTCACCGGTGATCATGACCGGCTTTATTCCGGCAGCACGGCAAACTGAAACGGCATTCCTGGCTTCCGGGCGGGGCGGGTCAATCATTCCCACCAGACCCATAAAGGTTAAACCTTGCTCCAGTTCTTCGGGTTTTAGTTCAGACGGGATGTCTTGCAGTTCTTTATAGGCAATTGCCAAAACCCGTAAAGCCTGTCGGCTCAATTCATCTGTGCAGCGTTGTCCTGCTTCCAGATCACCTTCGATGCATCTTTGAGACAATACATCAAAGGCACCCTTTACGATCAAAATATTTCTGCCGTCGATCTGATTGATGGTGCTCATCATTTTGCGGTCTGAATCAAAAGGTAATACGGCTGACCGCGGATACAAGCGGTTCAATTCTTCCTTTGGCATATCATTTTTTAATGCCGCCATTACAATGGCAGTTTCCGTAGGATCACCGATATATTTTTCATTGCCTTGTTCATCGAATTCAACCGCCCCATCAGAGCAAAGGGTTCCATAAAGAAGCAGCTTTCGGATGGCAGGGGAATTATTTTGATCGATGTCTTCCAGCAGGCTTTCGCCGGCCAGAAATGCTTTGGTTAAAGTCATCTGGTTTAAGGTCAAAGTCCCTGTCTTGTCTGAACAGATTACGGAAGCACTCCCTAAAGTCTCCACCGCCGGCAGCTTTCTGATGATGGCATTTTTTTTCACCATCTGCTGTACACCAATGGCCAGCACCACTGTAACGATGGCGGGAAGGCCTTCCGGTATAGCGGAAACAGCCAAAGCAACAGCAATCATAAAGATATCCATAATTGCCATGCCGTTTATTACTCCGATGACAAATATAATCGCGCAAATGGCGAGAGCCAGAAAGCCAATATATTTACCCATTTCAGCCAGCTTAAGCTGCAAAGGGGTCTGTGAATCCGCTTCAGCATTTAATAGATCAGCGATCCTGCCCATTTCGGTTTTCATTCCAGTGGCTGTAACCACTGCTCTGCCTGTTCCATAAGTGATACTGCATCCCGTATAAAGCATGGTAAAACGATCTCCGAGTGGAGCATTTTCCGCTATCACTGCAGCAGCGTCTTTTTCTGCCGGGACCGATTCGCCGGTAAGTGCAGATTCTTCAGATTTCAAACTGTTGGATTCTATTAAACGGCTATCAGCCGGAACATAATCACCGGCTTCCAGGATGATGATGTCTCCAGGTACCAGATTTGACGCATCAATTATCATTTCTTTTCCGTCACGCACAACCCGTGCATGAGGAGCAGAAAGGTCTTTCAGCGCGTCCAGTGCCCGTTCGGCCTTGCCTTCCTGAAATACCCCGATGACAGCATTTAAGACAACGATCAATAATATCAAAATTGGTTCAAAAAAACCTTCTCCTTCATGCCATGAAACAACAAAAGAAACAGCCGCCGCGATGAGCAATATGATGATCATAACGTCTTTGAATTGAGAAATAAACCGTTGGAAAACGGTTATTTTCTTAGCTTCATCGAGCTTGTTCTCACCGTATTGCGCTAATCGGCTGGCAGCTTCCTCCGAACTCAAACCGGTTGATGAATCAACCTTTAATTGATGCAGAACTTCCGCAAAGTCAATGCTATGGGGTATCAAATTAAGCTTCATCCTCCTTGCCAATAAAAAAGTATAGTTTTGAAATATACTGATACTAATTCTAACTGAAAAAAAGAGTTTATCCAAATAACCGGTCAAAATTTTCATTTCATTCATCAATGGTTTACATAATATAATTATTTGCAAATAAAATATTTGGATGCCTTCCAGCCTTAAAGAAATTGACTGGTTTTTGAAAATTGTCAACTGCTTCCATAATATGCATCGAATAAATTGAGCTGTGAGCCATTTAAAACAATTGATTTGATAGAAATTATTAATTGCAGCTAAAAATCGCTTAAAACGCAAAATATTAGCTTGAGAGAAAAATAAGGAAAAAAATCCGGTTTAAGAGGATAAAAACCAGACATTTATCGATTAGGCACAATCAAATGATATTTTAAACGAATTTAAATCCTTAAAACGTAAAATAGAGTTCAAAATTTGCATTTGAACATGAAGAAAAAAACCATGAGAAAAAGTTGCTGTAAAAAGCATAGAATATTTTTCATGCGAAAAAAGATAAAGCTCATTAGCAGGAAAAAGTTCACGTGGTGTATATTCATGTAAACTGTTAGGG
>DBRM01000003.1 GCA_002305965.1 Syntrophomonas sp. UBA1368 | reverse complement strand
GGTTTACATTAGATTCCTAGGCAGTAAGAAATATGGCTTTGTCTGCGCTCAAGTCTGAATAATTTGTTGACATTTGATTTTTGATATGTTATTTTTTAACCGAATCAGCGACTAATAACAACTAAACAGTAATTATGCTGGTTTGAGAGTAAAGGAACAAATGGGTTTACTGGTGGCTTAGGAGAGACCTTACGGTAGCTCAAAAGGAAACCAATATTTAAATGTCAAAACTGGCGTTTGAATATTGGTTTTTATTATTTTAAGTCTCCAAAACCGCTTTTCAACTCAACGGGGGGATTTTAATGGGTGGGAATATTAAACTGGTGAAGGATAACCAGAGCACAAACGCCCCAGGGTCAAAGCTGAGCGAACAGCAGCGCCGGCAGCTTCAACACGAATTCAAAATTTATATGGAACAATACTTCAAAGAAAAACTTGGTAAAGGCGTAGACTATACCAAAATTGTTATTTGGGAAGATATGATGATAATTCGCGGCGAAGGTTTTTTAACCATGCCGGAAATATACATAACTCAGACTCCATCTGGAAAAGAAGTAGTAAGAGCAGCACGGATGCAAGTGGTTATGCAGCATGCTATCGATAATGTCCATTATTTCGAAGCAAGATTAGGGGCCAAAGCAATACACCATGCATATGAACTTGAACCTGAAGGCGACTTCTGGATGCATGTTATTGTTTTTGACAGAGTACTGACTGAAAAAATCGTCATTGATTAAAAATTAAATTCATTTTCGGTAGTCCGAAGAGAACCCCGTGCAGGGGGCTCCAAGAAGACCGGTGGGTTATATAGTGCGTTAAACGCATTTAACTCCCCCGGCCTTTTGTTTTAAAGGCTTATAAAAATGTTTATAGCCGGGAGATTTTCGGAAGAGTGGTTTTCCTGGTTAAAAAAAGACATTATATGGGAGGGAATTGTAATGAGTGATACTATGAAAGCCTTGGTTTATAGCGGGCCTGAAAAAATAGCCATTCAGGATGTACCGCTGCCAAAAATTGTTGAGCCGGATGATGCCATAGTCCGGGTAACTACATCAACCATCTGTGGAACCGATATCCATATCTGGCACGGCGGAATGCCTGAAGTGGCACCCGGTAGAATCATCGGTCATGAATTTGTGGGGGAAGTCGTTGAAGTCGGTCCTGCAGTAAGAAACAACAAGGTCGGAGACAAAGTCGCTGTTTCCTGCGTGACCCAGTGCGGCGAATGCTTCTACTGCGTACGTGGTGTTTATTCCCATTGCACCACCGGCAGTTGGATTTTTGGCTACATGATCGATGGCTGTCAGGCAGAATATGTGCGTGTTCCTCATGCCAACCTGGGCATGTTCACCATACCCGATGGTTTAACTGAAGAAGATGTATTATTCGTAGGTGACATTTTATCGACCGGTTATTTTGGTGCCGAAAATGCCAAAATTGAACCAGGTGATACAATTGCCGTAATGGGATGCGGCCCGGTTGGAATGTGCGGTATGACTACTGCCCGTTTATGGGGACCATCCAAAATCATAGCAGTTGATATTAACCAGGAGCGGTTGGATTTTGCTGTCAAACAAGGTATTGCCGATGTCGGAGTTAACCCGTCATATTGCGACCCGGTTCAGACCATCAGAGATATGACGGCTGGCCGCGGTGCTGACAGAACGATCGAAGCCAACGGGTTCAAAGCAACTTATGATATGGCAATCGACGCAGTAAGGCCAGGCGGTAATGTTTCCTTTATCGGCGTATTTGAAAAACCGCAGGAACTTGCCATGAACACCTTATGGATCAAAAACATCACCATCAGCATGGGGCTGGTAAATGCCAACCGGATTCCTGAATTGATCAAACTGATCCAGGCTGGCAAAATCGATACCAATTTCTTAATTACCCATCGTGCTCCATTGAATGATATCGTCAAGGGTTATGATATTTTTGGCGGCAAAAAAGAAGGCTGCCTGAAGTGGGTCGTAACACCTTATCAAAAATAAAGAGTATTTTATATTTTAATATTTATTTTAAGTTCACTCTTCCATCATAGGATTCATGTTCAAGCCAAAAGGCACCGCTTTTCAAGTGGTGTCTTTTGGTTTTCATTTATAAATTACTTTTTATATCTCCACCTTTGTGATTTTTACATTCCTGGCGGTAAGGTACTGGTCCCGGACCCAGTCGTAGAAGGGTACCGGGGAGAAGGTTTCATCTCCGTTTTTTATGGCTGTCCGGGCGGGCATTAATTGATGATAATCATTTACGAACTCGGTTATCTCCAGGACGTCGTCATTCATCTGGGCAAGCAGAGGTATATAGCGCCCTTCGCCTGTATGTTCTGAATAAACAACTGCTTCTGCGCGCTGCCCTCTGACATTTACTTCGCATTTGGTGTTTTCTTTCAGCCATTTGGCAAATTTGGCTGCTTATTTCAATTTGACTGCTTCCTAGAAAGAGAAAGTCTGCCTTGATTAAGGTTTCAGCCAAATCAGTTATGAATTGTTCGACTGCCGAAGAGACTACTAATTTGACAGGAGATTCGAATCCGATTTCGTTTGGCCGGGGATATAGATTAAATTTTCCAAGCAGACGTGAGTATGTAAAGAACTTAAACTTTTTATTATCCAACTGGTATCCTTGTGAGTGAATGAATTCTCTGTAATCCTTATCTGACAAATTGTTATAAATGAAGCCTTGCAAGATACGATTATATTGAATAGGTAATTTAATTTCCTTTTCAGACGATATTTCCAGTATGATTCTCATTGAATCCCCCCAATAAAACTCCCTTATGGTAAATTATTCTTTTCTTCTCAGCGATATCCTTTTAATCTTCAAAATATTTCTCAAATTCCCCTAGATTTCTCTATAAATTCTTGCCTCTTTGATCACATCTTTTACAAAAAACTTGCTAGATAACAAATCAGGTGTTTTGTACTTTACTCCCCGCATGTGACAAAAGCGTGTCATATGATTTTGCAGGGAACAAATTTTTATTATACCTTCTTCCAATTCCATCTGTTTTCACCTGTATGATCCACAAACTGAGTTACCCTGTTCCCTTTCCTCTCTTTGCGGTATATTCTTTAATAGGAGCCTGTTTATTGGGAGAGGTGTTGTTTTGGAGCTGACAATTTTGATCCCGATCATGCTGATCATATTTCTGGCTGCAGTAGTCATGGGAGTGACCAGCTTCGGCTTTGCCTTGATCGCTGTGCCGCTTTTAAACCTGCTGCTGCCTCTCAAGGTACTGGTTCCGGTTCTAATCCTTTACGGAGTGATCACTGACATGATATTGCTGCTTCCTATTTACAGGCACCTGGACCTAAAAGGCATGGGCTATCTGGTGGGGGCTGGGATCCTGGGCATCCCGCTGGG
>DBRM01000082.1 GCA_002305965.1 Syntrophomonas sp. UBA1368 | reverse complement strand
GATCATGCAGTCTACCAGGGTGCCATTGTTCATTCTGAATCCGTAACGGGCTTTTTCCAAAGCGAATGGTGCCATATCCATGTTCTCGGTTCCGCCGGCTACGACTACGTCCACGTCTCCGGCTTTGATCAGCTGGGCGGCCAGACTTACTGCACGTAATCCGGAACCGCATACTTTATTAATGGTAAAAGCGGTGCTCTCTACTGAAAGCCCGGCTTTAAGAGCACACTGACGGGCTACGTTCTGCCCCTGGGCTGCCTGCAATACACAGCCAAATACGACTTCTTCAACAATGTCCGGGGCTATGCCGGCCCGTTTGATGGCTTCCTCGATTACCAGTGCTCCCAGGGTTACTGCCGGGGTGTCTTTTAAGGTCCCTCCAAAGGATCCTACTGGTGTTCTGCACGCACTTACGATTACTACTTCTCTTGTCATTGGTTATACCTCCCAATTATTTATTTATATAATGAATGCTTTATGCTGCTTGTTCATTACCGTTTCTTGCAATTTATTTTATATTTGAATTAACAGGGAGAAATGTTGCTATTTACGGTTTCCTGGCTTAAACATTTTGGATAGATTACCGATTTTCGAATTTGACATTTCTTTTCTCCATAAAAGCTTGCATACCTTCTTTTTGATCTGCAGTTGAAAAACAAAGGCCAAAAAGATCAGCTTCGATGCTCATGGCAGTATTGATATCTGTTTGTAATCCGTTATTCACTGCTGTTTTAGTTAGTCTTACCGCAATTTGCCCTTTACTCAAAATCCGTTCGGCAATAGCCGTCACAGTACTAAGCAGTTCTTCCGGCTCAACAACCTGATTTACCAGTCCTATGCGTAGTGCTTCTGCGGCATTGATCACATCAGCGGTAAACAAAAGCTGTTTGGCCATCCCCTCTCCGATCAGGCGCGGCAAGCGCTGGGTTCCTCCGAACCCTGGAGTGATTCCTAATCCGACTTCAGGCTGCCCGAATTTAGCCTTGGTAGAAGCAATGCGAAAATCGCAGCACATGGCCAGTTCACATCCGCCGCCTAAAGCAAAACCGTTTACAGCTGCTATGACCGGTTTTTCCAGGGCTTCGATTGCCATAAAGGTTTTTTGTCCCAAGGCTCCAAACTCCCTGCCTTGAATTGCATTCAAACTCTGCATGAAAGCAATGTCCGCACCTGCTACAAAGGCCTTGTCCCCAGCACCAGTAATGATCAGCACTTCGATGCTGTCATCAACAGCTATTTGCTGAATTGCTGTGTATAGTTCCATAAGTGTATCACTATTCAGTGCATTTAAAGCTTTTGGCCTGTTAATTGATAATATTGCTAACCGATCTTGCTTTTCCAGAAGTAAGTTTTGGAAAGGCATTCTTAAACCTCCTTTCTCAAATAATAATTAATATTTTTAATAATACTATTTTAGAGATTTATAACACAATATCCTTTCCGTAAATACCTTAAATATTCTTAATATTTAAGTTCTGTTTATTTCTGGAAGCTGTCAAGGAAAGGGTATTATTTTCCTTTCATTATTGATCAGCACAGGGTAGACTAAGCAAGAGGATTATAAATCAAATTTTTAATATGGAGTGAATAATAAAATGCGTACGCTGGTCGCCACCATTATGACAAATGCCAAGGAAAAAAACATCTACTGCAAGGTCAGTAAAGTTACTGAAGCACAGTTAAAAATTATAAGAGAAACCAGTCAGGCTGAACTTGAAGATTTGGGGTTTACTTTTATCAAATTGATTTCACTTGACTATTCTGATGTAAAAGCGCAGGCAATTTTTTTTGAAGGCCATCTGGATGAAATGGCTCGTGCATTAAAAGAACTAAGAAAGTTCTCTTGAGTACCAAGGTCTGTAATAATCAGCAAAAGCCGGGTATAAACCCGGCTTTTTTAAATGGTTCCTGACATTTTAATCGTTCAGAATGATTTTAAGGAATTTGCGTTTCCCCACCTGGATCACCATATCATTTTCCAGAATCAAGTTCTCCTCTGTTTGCTTGTTTCCGTTTACTTTTACAGCCTCCTGCTGGAGCATCCTTCTGCCATCACTGGCAGACTGAACCATGCCATGTTCAAGTAAAAATTTCGGCAGCCACACTTCCTTTTCGGTGGTTTGTATCGCCGGGATGTCATCAGGAATGTCGTGTTTGGAAAAAATCAATTTAAATCTTTCTTCCGCTTTATCAGCTTCTTCTTCATTATAGAAGATAGCAATGATCGCTTTAGCCAGTTTTATTTTGGCATCACGCGGGTTCAGTTCTCCCTTTTCCATCCGCGTTTTCATCTCATTGATCTCTGACATGGGAACCCGGGTGACCAGTTCAAAATAACGGCAAATCAAATCATCAGTGATGGACATCGTTTTGCCGAATATTTCATTGGGCTCTTCATTTACACCAATGTAGTTGCCCAGGCTTTTGCTCATCTTCTGTACGCCGTCAGTCCCCTCCAGGATTGGCATGGTAAGAGCAATTTGCGGTTCCTGTCCATATTCTCTCTGCAGATTTCTCCCCACCAGCAGATTAAAGGTCTGATCAGTTCCGCCCATTTCCACATCAGCCTGCAACTCAACGGAATCATACCCCTGCATCAAAGGATACATAAATTCATGAACCCCAATAGGCATTCCTTCTTTGTAACGTTTGCTGAAATCGTCTCTTTCCAGCATACGTGCCACCGTATACTTGCCTGCCAGGGAAAGTACATCCACAAGATTCATATTCTGTAACCATTCGCTGTTATAGTGAATAATAGTTTTGTTTTTGTCCAGAACTTTAAAGATCTGTTCCTGATATGTGGCTGCATTGACAGCAATTTGTTCAGCAGATAATTGTTTGCGGGTTTCGGATTTACCGCTGGGGTCCCCTATCCTGGCTGTAAAATCACCTATGATAAGGTGGACTTCATGCCCCAGATCCTGAAATTGTCTTAGTTTGTTTAAAACTACAGTATGCCCCAAATGGATATCCGGTGCGGTTGGATCAAGTCCTAATTTAATTCTTAAGGGTTTATGGTTTTTGATCGAATTGTAGAGTTTATTCTTTAATTCGTCCTCTGGAATGATATCCACAACGCCTCTTTTTATGGTTTCCAGCTGGGCTGAAACCTGCTGATCTATGCTATTATCCATAATATAACCTCCTTGCCATAAAAAATGATAGCATATGGCCGTGATTATGTGCAATAATTAGACCCATAAAGCCGTATATAATAGTAATTATAAATTATCTTCAGGAGGTTTATATTCTATAATGACAGCACATACAATGAGCCGTACCAGCTCTAATAAAAAAACAGGATCCAAACGAAAAAAAACCATTCTGAACATTTTGTTGGTCCTGGTCATAGTTGGTGCAGTATTCACAGCCGGCTTGTTTATTTATGCAGCCAGTAACTTGCCAGCCTGGGATCCGCAGCTCCTTAGCGGTGCAAAAACTACCATCATCTATGATGATCAGGGACAGGCAGCAGCCAATCTGCATGCAGAAGAAAACCGAACTGAAATTACCTTTGACAAGGTGCCGGAATCTTTAAAACAAGCCTTTATCGCAACCGAAGATCAGGATTTTTATAAACACCACGGTATAACTATTAAAGGAATATCCCGTGCAATATTCCGCAATGTGCAATCAGGGGACCTGACCGGACAGGGAGCCAGTACCATTACCATGCAATTGGCACGTAATGCTTTTCTGTCCTTCGATAAAGAATGGGAGAGAAAAGTCAAAGAGGCTATTTTATCATTTAAAATCGAAGCGAATTACTCCAAGGACGAAATCTTTTCCATGTATTTAAATAAGATTTATTTTGGCAGCGGGGCTTACGGCGTACAAGCTGCATCACAAACCTATTATGGAAAAGATGTAACTGAATTGAACCTGGCAGAATGTGCACTCCTGGCTGGGGTACCTCAAAACCCCAATGTGATCAATCCATTTTTATCTGTGGAGAAAGCAAAAGCCAGGCAGAAAATTGTTTTAAATAATATGGTGGCATGTGGTTACATCACTCAAGCGGAAGCCGAAGATGCTTATAAGATGGAACTGGTTTTTAATCAGTCCACCGGTGAAAATGTTCAGTTCGGATATTTTACTGATGCGGTAATTGAGGAAGCCATTGACATATTGGAAGAGCTTAAAATATACGATGATCCTAACAAAGCGATTTATAAGGCCGGACTGCAGATTTATTCCACCATGAATTCCGACCTGCAAAACCATGCTGAGTCCTTGTATCAGAACAATGCCAACTTTCCAACCGAAAGTAAAAACGGTCAATTGATCCAGTCTGCTATGGTACTTATGGATCACAGCAACGGCGAAATCAAAGCCTTAATCGGCGGTAGAAAATATGAACAAAGAAGAGGTTTCAACCGGGCAACCAGTGCATATAGACAGCCTGGTTCTTCAATCAAACCTATTTCCGTCTATTCTCCGGCATTGGAGTCCGGTATCATGCCCTATTATGTATTGGATGATTCACCGATTTCCTTTAAAATCGGCGGTACTGTCTGGTCCCCCAAAAACTACGATCTGGGTTACCGCGGTCTGATCACCATGCGTACTGCAGTACAGTATTCGATCAATACTTATGCCGTGCAATTATTGGACCAGGTTGGTATAGGCACCAGTTTCGACTTTGCCAAAAATATGGGGCTGGAATTGGTTGACTCCCCGGGCACCAATGATCTGGCTCTTGCACCACTGGCTCTGGGCGGACTGACCAGAGGGGCAACCCCGGTACAAATGGCTGCTGCTTATGGTGCCATTGGCAATGGCGGCATGTATGTAAAACCGCATTTCATTACCCGCATCGTTGATGACAACGGAAAAGAGATTTACAACTATAAGTTTAAACTCAAACGGGTCATGTCAGATCAAACTTCCTGGCTGATGACCAGTATGCTGCAAACTGTTACTGCTGCCGGGACCGGAACCAACGCCAAAGTACCAGGTGTTGCCACAGCTGGTAAAACTGGTACTTCTGAAAGTTATATGGATTCATGGTTCTGCGGCTTTACCCCTGGTTACTCGGTGGCAGTATGGATGGGCTACGACGAACACCTGACTATGAATAGTGTCTACGGCGGCGGGTATCCGGCCAAGATTTTCCGCTCCATGCTGCAAAAGGCACACCAGATAAAAAATCCGCCCCCATTATCAATGCCAGGCGGAATTGTACAGGTTCAGGTATGCTCAAAATCAGGGCTGCTGCCCTCGGAAAATTGTCCGGAAGATGCGATCATCTCTGAATATAGCCGTAAGGACAGTATCCCCACGGACACCTGTACGGTGCATGAAATTTTGTATATCTGTCCGGAGTCAGGGAAACTGGCTGGTAAATACTGTCCTAATCCTGAAATGCGAGCCATGGTCAAGACCAGTGAAGAAAGTGCAGATGAATTAAAAATTCCTACAGAAAAATGTGATATCCATACGGAATCAAATTTTTCCGGTTTGTTTAAAGGTGAGGATTATGTCTGCATGGACGAACGACATGACGGTAAACTATACCGGGCAAATATTGCCAATCCACTGCAAACAGGCGGCTGTCCTGCAGAAAGCATTTTGTCAGTCAGATTACAGCCTGGTCAAAATGTCCCCTATTGTGATATTGAAGAACACCAGGTCAAAAATAAAAAAGCCCGCCAGGTCATAGATGAGTTAGTGGGAGAAGACTAAACAGTCAGCAGTTTAATATCGACAAATAATTTTAAACTTATTATTCCACATCAAAGTTAAAGTATGTATCGGGATACGGTTCATTAACCAGCGTATAATGCCACCATTCTTTGTAATAAGACCTGAAGCCATGATTTTCCATGGCTTCTTTCAATATTTTACGATTAGCCGCCTGCTCGGTGCTGACCAGTGTCGAGTCATGGGCAGAGATTGGATCTAAAAAATCATAACTGCTGCCCATGTCCAATTCGGTTCCCGTATTCTTGTAAACCAGTGTCAAATCGATTGTACTGCCTCGGCTATGAGCTGATTTTTTCGCGATGTACCCATTTCTAAACAGATCTTTTTTATCAATATTAGGATAATACCAGGGCTTCATCTGTATATCCTCTGCATCTTCTGCCCATCTGATAAAATGATCCACCGCTTTTTGCGGCCGGTAGCCGTCAAAAATCTTTAAATTGTAGCCTTTACTGTCCACTTCTTCACTTACATCCTTTAAAGCCGCCGCAGCTTCAACGGTTAAAATAGCCATGGGTGCATTATATCCATCAATCCTGGCTCCGACGAAGTTATTATGGCCAGAATACCTGATATCATATACTACATCAGGTATGACCTGGTTGATATGGATAAACCCTTCGGGAACATATGCCTTTTCAGCACAGCTCGCGAATAGCACGATCAGCAGCAAAACAGCAATAATGAAAGTCTTAAATCTAATATAGGATCCCCCCTTATTTTTTAGATATTTTATCCCCTTTGCTTCAAATAATATCCCCTGACTTATAACAGCCAACACAACTCATTAGTTAACATTTTGATATAGCTCGAAAGAAAAAGGACCTTACAGGTCCCATAATTCTTCTATAAAAAAGTACCGGCATTAAAGTTAATCCATATCAATCGTGAGTACATCGTTTTGAATCGATGTTGTTGTATTCAGCTTGCTGCAGTAACCAGCTATTGTCTTGAGCAGTTTATTGGCTTTGGAACCAGTCAGTATGGCTGGCTGATAATCAGTGATAAGTACTGGCGTTATGGTAGCTTCTACAACTTCCTGTGGTGCCAGTTTCACATCAAGGATCATACTTTGCCGCATATACAGCATCGTCTTCTGATCAAATACAAAATTGCCCAGACTGTAAGCAATCAGTCCTTTCTTGTATCTTTCCACGCCCTGTAACCGATGGGGATGATGTCCGATGATTAGTTCTGCACCGCCATCAATAATATCATGAGCCAGCTTTTTGTCGGAAGAAGCAGGACTACTATTGTATTCCTTTCCCCAGTGCAATGATACTACGGTTACATCAACCTGTGATTCCAGTGCTTTCAGATCCTGCAAGATCATATCTTTATCCAGCGGGGATACCCCATAGCTGTCATCATCAGCTGCAAAAGATTTTCTTATTAAGAAATCAGTCTTGTATTTATCCGAATAAGCCAGAAATCCTATACGAAGTCCGTTCCTGGTAATAATGACCGCTTTGCGTGCATCAGTAAGGTTAGGACCTGCACCAACTGGTTCTACATTGTTTTCCTTTAGTAAAGTTATGGTCTCGATCAGAGCCTCAGAATTATAATCCATGGCATGATTGTTGGCAAGACTCACTATATCAAAACCTTGTTGGGCAAGAACTGGCACCATTTCTGGGTCGCCGCGAAATACTACGCTCTTTCCATAGAGAGCTTTCCCCTTATCAGATAAGGGGCTTTCCAAATTGCCAAAAGTGATATCCGCTGCCGCCAAGCGTCCGTCTAACAGTCTGAATGGATAATCATAACCTTGCTTGGCAATGATTTTGCCAACATTCCGCGCCAGCATGATATCCCCGGTTGCTGTCAAACTGACTTCCGATGAAGTTGATTCCTGCGCCGCTGCAAATCCTGGCAGCAAGCAAGAACCTCCCACAACAACCGTTAATAGCAGCGATAAAACATAACGACGAATGCATGTCTTTTTCATCTAAATTATTCCCCCTCCTTTTTAATTGTTAATTGGAATTTAAATATTAAACGGGTTCAAGTCAGGTCTTCAGATATGGCTTTCCAATTGTCAATATTTATGTAAATGATAATAGTTTTACCATTTACTTACAACGATTATTTTCCGCTACTTTTTGACATTCATAATCACAACCTCTAAAGTGTTCGCTCTGTTCACAAGGAAAAGCCGGCCTGAAAGGGCCGGTCAATATAAATTAATATTTGGGTCACAAAGGTTTTCAAACCAATCAGGATGACCTTTTTTTAATGCACTGATCAGTTCAATTCAACAACTGTTACCCCATGTCCGCCTTCTTCAGGCAACCCATCGCGATATGATTTTACGTAGTAGTGTCCGTGCAGATAATTGCGCACCGCCAGTCTTAAGGCCCCTGTTCCTTTGCCGTGGATGAGTCTTACGGAATCCAGATTTACCAGATGAGCATCCTCCAGATATCTTTCAATCAAATGCAGCGCTTCCTCCGCATTTTTACCGCGCAAATCGATTTCTTTGGATATATGCCTGGCTTTTTCCAAATAGGTCTGGTTGCGGATGCGGGCTGTTTTTTCTTCAGTTGATTCCGTTTTGACCAGTTCATGTAATTTGACAGTTAGCTTTAAGATCCCTGCCTGCACGATCACTTCTCCCTGTTTATTAGGTCCTTCCACCACGAAACCTTTTTGTTTTATATTTTTGATAAGTACATAATCTCCCGGTTTGATACTGTCCGCAGGGGGACTGGCCTGAAGTTTATCCTGCCCTTCATCAATATCGATCTTCTTCAACTTCTGCCGGGTTTGCTCTACTTCATGCCATTTAGGAGGGTTCTCCTTGTTTTTAAGCAACTCCTTTAACTCGGTTATGGCCTCATCTGCTTCACTTTTTATATTTTTCAGATATTGATATGCTTCCGACCTGGCTTTTGAGATTATTTCCTCCCTTTCTTCCCACATTTTTTGCTGCTCAAGAGCCAGTGCTTCCCGTTCTCTGATCAATTCATCCCGGGTTACTGCAATTTGTTTTTCGGTGGTTTCGTATTGATGCCTTTTTTCCTTTAGTTCTGTCAGCATTTCTCCGATTTCCATTTCCCTTTTAGGCATCAGCTGTCTGGCCCGCCCCACCAATTGTTGATCCAAACCAAGCCGGCCTGCAATTTGAAAAGCATTGCTCTGCCCTGGCATGCCGATGGTGAGCTTGTAAGTGGGAAGCAGTTTTATGGGATCAAATTCAACACAGGCGTTTTCCACCCGTTCATTCTGGTAGGCAAAGTATTTCAATTCACTTGAATGGGTGGTAACCACTGCTTTGGCTCTTTTTCTTCTCAGTTCTTCCAGGATGACCCGGGCTAATGCTGCACCTTCTGACGGATCGGTTCCGGCGCCTAGTTCATCCAGTAAAACCAATGATTTGTCGTTGACCACATTTAATATCTCAATAATATTTTTCATATGGGAAGAGAAAGTACTTAAGGATTGTTCAATACTCTGTTCATCGCCTATATCTGCAAAGATTCCATTAAAAATAGCAATGCTGCTGTTTTCCCGCGCAGGTATAAACAAGCCGCTCATGGTCATTACCGTTAATAAACCCAAAGTTTTTAAAACTACTGTTTTTCCGCCGGTATTGGGTCCGGTAATCACCAGCATATCATAATCCTGTCCTAATCTTATATCAACCGGAACAGCTGAATTTCCCAGCAACGGATGCTTGGCTCTGCTGATATCGATGATGCCCTGCTGGTTTATGCGAGGGCGAAAGGCGTTGGTTTTATAAGCCATACGAGCCCGGGCAAAGATATGATCAAGCGAACTCAGCAGCTTCAGATCCAATAACAGGTCCTCTGCTTCATAGGATACCAGCTGGCTCAGTTCCCTCAGTATTCTTTCTATTTCCCGCTTCTCTTCCGCCTGCAGTGCTCTGATTTTATTATTTTGTTCGACCACCGGCATCGGTTCAATAAATACTGTAGCCCCGCTGGCTGATTCATCATGTACGATACCTTTGACTTCATTTCTGAATTCCTGTTTGACAGGCACCACATAGCGCCCGTCTCTTTCGGTTACCAGCGCTTCCTGCAAATACTTCTGGTTGTTTTCTGAGCGGATAAATTGGTTTAAGTATTCTTTGATCCGGGAACGGAAAGTATTGATCTGTCTTCTGATGGTATAAAGAACCGGTGAGGCTCCGTCTTTTATTTCAGCTTCCTCACTTATGGCTTCGGTGATCTTAGTCTCGAGATCGCGATTTTCAATCAATTGACTGCCATATATTTTTAATGCTTCATATTTATTATCGTCAGTCATCTTTTTGGCCAGACGGGAAGCCGCCAGCAAAAAGGAAACTTCAAGCAGCTCCTGGGGCGATAATAAACTGCTTACTTTGGCTTTTGCCAACAATCCATCGATGAGTTTTACACGGCTTAAAAAGCTCGGTTCTCCAAAACGCAACAATTCCATAGCTTGTGCTGTCTCATCCAGTCTGCGCAGCACCGTCAGGTATTCACTGGATGGTCCAGACTCTTTGATAGCTCGTTTGCCGCCGTCAAAATAGGTGTACTCCATAAGCTGTGCTCGTATTTTATCAAATTCCAGTTTTATCAAGGTTTTTTCATTCATAAACGACTCCAGGTTTTTTTTAAGAATATTGCTATCGATTAATGCAGTTCATGTTCCTTGCCTCTTGCTACCCGCAATAATCCCGCACAAGGAATGATCGTGACCTTTTCTTTTTCCAGTTCATCCAGAAACAGATTCATACCCAGGGAATCGCTGGCCATATGACCGGCAATGATCACATTTATATGATGGGCTTTGGCTGCTTCGCGATGTTTTTCCTGCATATGCATGCCGATGATCGTTCCTACCCCGGCAGCAGCCATTTTTTCATAGGCCTTTTCTGAACCGGACGTACCTCCGGTCATTTTTATGAAGATTTTGCCTGCACGTTTCTTCTTGTCACCCAGGATGATCCGAGGACCGGCTTTCAGTTCGCCAGCTTTTTTATATTCAGGAATATTATTTAGTATCTCCAGAACATCGCCCAAGGTCAAGTATTCCTCATCCTTAAACTGCTGGCGCAGGAAATGATCAACCAGATTATCTGCAGGTGAATGTACACACATAAATGGAATATCAAGTAATCGTGCTGCATCAACTGCTCTTTGATGATTCATCGGCATAATGGTTCGCCTGACTTCAGAGATCCGCTCAGTCATGAGCGCTTCCCCAATATTGATCGGCACACCGGCTTCCTCCAGCATATCTGCCTGTATGTGCATAACATCATATAATGATGCATACGCAATGCCTTCCGGATGATGTGCCAGAACCATATCGATCTTCTGCCCCTTCTGATTTAACCGGTCTGCCAAAAGAATTTCCGGGGTTTCAATATCAATACCGCACATAATGGTTTTTATTTCTTCTTCCCCCGAACCCACCAGTATTCTTGTATCGCTATAGGGATTATGGAGGGTCTCCTGGTCAAAAATGTTTTTTTCATCAGCTGGTAATTTTTCATATTCCTTTTGTTTTTCTTCCAGTAATTTATAAACATATTCTCCGCGCATATCATTGCGCTTGCCAAGTTCAACGGCTAATTCATATACCTTACGTAATTTCATGTTTTTCATCCTCCAATCCGAATATCTGCAGAACAAAGGGAGTAATATCAGTAAGAGACGAGATCATTTCGTGGTTGGTGACCGCGATATGATCATGAATAATGATAGTCGGTACCGGGTTATAAGTATGGGTTTTCAGCGAAAGGTCTTCAATATTGCCATGATCGCTGACAATCAACACCAGCGTCTCATCCAGATCCAGAAGTTTAACACAGGTACCCAGAAAAGCATCTATTTCTTCATAAATCTGTACCGCTGCCGCCATATCCTGTTTATGCCCGATCCGGTCACTGATGAAATATTCATATAAGGTAAAATCATGTTCCTTTACTATCCCGGCTAAATTATGGCCCGCTTTTTCTGGTGTGATAATGCTTATATCATACCCCCATTTGACCAGGAGTCTGTGAGTGAAATCCTGGTACACTGCATTACCTGCCTCCAGATCATCAAGGGTCCGCAGTGCCTGCTTTGCACTTAATGCCACCAGGGTGGAAGTGGATAAATGCAAGCCTTGTTCTTTGGCTATGTTCAAGTATTCTTTGCGGTAAGCATTGGCAAAGGTAACCTTTTTCCCATTATCCTTCAGAACTTTCATAATGCTGTTTGTAGAAATGATTCCCTGTAGTTCCGGGGTAGGATACGCATTAATATGCTGGCCGGCTATCTGCGCAGCATTCAATCCTGTCCATAAAGTCGTCTGTCCCGTGGCACTTTGTGGGATCCCTTCAACATTCAAAAGACTATCCGTAGGAATCACGGCTGCATTATGCAGTACCAGCTTGCCGGTTTCTTTATACAGGCAATGCCCGCCGATCAATCTATCCAGATTGGGAGTATTGGCAAAAAAATAAGGGTTGTTTTCCGTTTTGCTGCCTAAACCAAATCCATCAATAAATATCATAAGAACTTTCATGTAAATAATCCTTCACCAAGCATTCCATCCATAATCAGGCTGATCTGATACTTCGACCCAAGCATGGATCACGGTTTTTTATGCAAAAAATCAAGCAGGCGGTCTTTTTCCCAGCTATTGATGACATCATCCGGCTCCAGCCAGCCCCGTCTGGCGTTTGTGATCCCATACTGGATCAGTTTAAGGTCTTCCTTGTGGTGGGCATCGCTGTTGATCGCTATTTTTACCCCGTATTCTTTTGCTTGTTTGGCAATTTCAGCATCTATGTCCAGCCGGTCAGGATGGGAATTGATCTCCAAGGCTACCTGATTTTTTTGTGCTGCTTTCAAAACCGGCTCCAGATCGATTTCATATCCTTTGCGCCGATTTAATAATCTGCCGGTCAAATGTCCAATGATGTTAACATTTTCATTTTGCATAGCATTAATAATGCGTTCCGTCTGTTTATCCTTATCCAGTTTAAAATTACTGTGGATCGAAGCAATTACCACATCCAGCGCTGATAATATCTGATCATCGAAATCCAGTTGACCTTCTTTAAGTATATCGACTTCTATGCCTTTTAAAATGGAAAAGTCCCGGGTCTGGGAATTCAAAGCCTCGATTACTTTGGCCTGGGCAGCCAAACGATCTTCATTTAAACCTCCGCTGATGGGAAGTGATTTGGAATGATCAGTAACGGCAATGTAATCATAATTCATTTCCCGGGCAGCTTCCCGCAATTCTTCTATTTTGGTGCCTCCATCGCTCCAGGAAGAATGCACATGCAGATCCCCTTTTATGTCCTGGCGTTCAATTAAGAGCGGTAATTTACCTGACTTGCCTGCTTCTATTTCACCTGTATTCTCACGCAGCTCCGGGGGAATAAAATGATAGCCCAGCTTTTTGTAGACCTCGGCTTCGCTTTCGAGGCCCCGCAGGCTTCTGATATCAATATTATCAAAAATAATGCTGCGATGGGCTTTTCCTCCGGTAGTCCATACCAAATAGGGGAAGAAATCTGCCGGTTCGGTCACGATTACTTCAAAATCGATATTGTAGGTCAATTTCCCTGATATCAGGTCAGGTTGAGCCCGGTCAACTGCAATTGCCCCCGGATACTTGCTGACATGATCATAAACCGTTGAGAAGTCCTCGGACGCGGCCAAAATATCTATATCGCTGACCAGCGGTTTCCCTCTTCTTAAACTGCCGACAATGCACGCTGCTGATACCGCTTCACAGCCCAACAGGTATTTTTTGAATTCCTCCGCAACCGGATTCGCCATACCCAGCGTAGCTTTGCCGGCATTTTGCGCCAGGATCTCCATTCCTTTAATAATATTATATTCTGTCTTGCTTCCCATCCCCGGTAATTGGCGAATTTTATGATCCTGGGCTGCTTTCAGCAGTTCTTCCAGATTGCTTATCCCTGAATGGTTAAAAATCGTCCGTACAGTCTTATGCCCTAAACCGGGAATAGAAAGCATTTGAAGTACCCCTTCGGGTACTTCATCCAAAAGCCGGTCATAATATTCGCAATTGCCCTTTTCCAGCATCTCTTCAATTTTCGCTTTGACAGCTTTGCCTACGCCCGGTATATCACCGATCCGGTCAAGCCGGTGCAAATCATTTATATTTTCTTCCAGCTTGAAAACAGCATTGGCTGCATTGCGATAAGCTTTGATTTTAAAAGGATTGTCATCCTTTATTTCCAATATGTCAGCGATCTTGACTAAAATTTGTGCAACCTCGCGATTCGTCATGCAGTTATCCCATCCTGTTTTTCTTTTCCTCTTCCAAAGCTTTCACCAATTCATCATAATCCTCTTGCAGTTTATTTAGTTCATCAGCAAGATTGAGGGCTGTCAAAACAGCCAGTTTCGTATTGGAAAGATTCGGGTTACGCTGCTGGATCATTTTCATGCGCCTGTCGACATATGCAGCCAGCATTTGAATATACTCCGGGTTTTCTGTACCTTTCACTGTATATTCTTCATTAAAAATTTCAACTGTAACCTTATTAATATTATTCTTCATGCTATTCAGGTCAATCGCCCCCTTATAAACATCACTAATATTATTCTATATTTTGACGATATTCCCTTTAAATAATTTAGGCGTTACATTACAAAATATTGTTGGAGCTTTGCTTCTGTTCGCGGGCAATGGCGTTTAAGTCGAGCCTCTCCCCTTTGACTGTATAGATCACACATTCTCCTAGATTTGTGGCATGATCTCCCAGTCTCTCCAGATGGCCTGCCACTAAAAGCAACTGTGTCGCCTGGGGAATGTTCTTCTGATCCTGCAGCATGTAGGAGAGTAATTCCCTGAAAGTTTGATCATACAAATTGTCCATTTCAATTTCCAGCGGTATAAGCTCGTTCACCCTGTCAACATCTTCTTCTATAAAAGCCAGCAGCGCCTTTTCTATCATATCCTGGGCCAGCTTGGACATGCGGGGGATGTCAATAAGCGGTTTTATATACTTATCCTCGTAAAGTTCAATCGCAATGGTCGCTATGTCCTCAGCGTGATCAGCCATTCTTTCGATATCGACGATCATGCGCAGAACCGTCCCAATTAAACGCAAATCGGAGGCCATTGGCTGTTTTAATGCAATCAAGCCCAAAGCTTTTCTTTCCAGATCCATTTCCATCTTATCCACCATATCATCTTTGGCAATTACTTCTTTGGCCAATTCAATATCTTTATCAACCAGGGCTTTGACTGATTTAAATACCTGGTCTGCCAGAAGCCGCCCCATAATGGTGACTTCTTCCTTTAATTTTGCTAATTCCTTATCCAGTGATTCATTCAACATTTTATCATCCTCCTTTTACCCGAATCGTCCTGTTATATAATCTTCGGTCTTCTTATCATGGGGATTTACAAACAAATCATTGGTCTTACTATATTCTATCAGAAATCCGTTCAGGAAAAATCCAGTAAAATCAGAAACCCGGGCTGCCTGCTGCATATTATGCGTTACGATCACAATGGTATACTGCTTCTTCAGTTCACCGATCAATTCTTCCAGCTTGGAGGTAGAAATAGGATCTAACGCAGATGCCGGCTCATCCATTAATATTACCTCGGGTTCTACTGCCAGGACCCGGGCAATCACCAGACGCTGCTGCTGCCCGCCGGAAAGCCCTGCAGCCGGTTTATGGATGCGGTCTTTCACTTCCTGCCAGAGATTAGCAGCCACCAGGCTTTTTTCAACAATACTGTCCAGCTTGCCTTTGTTCTTGATTCCATGTATTTTAGGTCCATAAGCGATATTCTCGTAAATCGACATGGGAAAAACTGAGGGTTTTTGAAAAACCATCCCCACCTTTTTCCTTAAGGCCACTACGTCGATCTCATTACTGTAAATATTTTTTTCATCCAGATAGATCTCCCCTTCCGTCCGGGTGCCTTCGATCAGCTCATTGAGGCGATTGATGGTTCTTAAAAAAGTTGATTTACCGCATCCGGAAGGGCCTATCAGTGCAGTGACCCTGTTTTCGAATATATCCATATCAATGCCGTGCAGGGCTTGAAAATCTTTGTAAAATACTTTTACTTCTTTGCATTCTAACTTTGTCTTCAATATAAACACCTCAAATCAGCTGTTATTGCCGCACTACTTTTCTAACACTCCAATTGGCCAGGTAATTAATGATCAAGATCAAAACGATGATAAGTAGCGCCGTCCCAAAAGCTCTTTCCATGGAAATACCTTCTATAGCCAATATATAAAGATGTACCGCCATCGTTCTTGCCGGATCAGTAATATTTAAAGGCATTCCCAAGGAGCTTCCGGCTGTTAACAAAACGGCTGCAGATTCGCCTACTGCTCTTCCGGCAGACAGGATAATACCAGTTATGATGCCCGGTGCTGCAGCCGGCAGGATCAACCTTTTGATCGTATACCATTTGGTTGCACCAAGGGCGAAACTATTGGAACGATATTCCTGAGGAACAGCAATCACAGCCTCCTGTGAAGTTCTGGTTATGGTAGGCAATATCATAATCGCCAGAGTAAGTCCGCCGGATAATATGGACCAGCCCATATTCAAAAAAATTACGAAAAAAACAAACCCAAACAATCCATAAACGATGGAAGGTATGCCGGCTAAAGTTTCCGCAGTCAATTTCAGTACATAACCAAACATGGTATTCTTGCGTCCGTATTCTTCCAGATATAAAGCTGCGCCGACCCCCAAAGGTACTGCTATCAGCAAGGCCACCAAAGTCAGATAAATGGTACCGATGATGGTGGTCGATATACCCCCTTCTTTCCCTGCCCGGGACGGAGGCTGGCTAATAAATTCCCAGTTGATCGCAGATATTCCCTTAACAACTATATAGCCGATAATACCAGCCAGTATAGCAGTAATAACCAGTGCTGACAGCCAAAATAAAACGGTTATGATCTTTTCTTTGCCTCTAGTTGCCATTTTCTGTACCTGCTTTCATGGAAATGCTAACCGCCAAATTTAAAATAACGATAAAGATGAATAAAACCGTCCCTGTGGCAAATAAAGCTGCCTGATGATCTCCGGCGGCATAGCCCATTTCCAGTACAATATTGCTGGTCATGGTACGTACGGGCGCCAGCAAACTGTCAGGAAGCACGGCTGCATTGCCAGTTACCATGAGAACTGCCATGGTTTCGCCAATGGCTCTTCCCAAACCCAAAACGATGGCAGTGATGATCCCGGAGCTGGCAGCCGGCAGTATGACTCTAAAGATGCTTTGATAATGAGTCGCACCCAAAGCCAGGGAATTTTCTTTATATTCTTTCGGTATTGCTAAGATCGCATCCCGGGAAATGTTTATGATGGTAGGTAAGATCATGATCCCTAATACAATTGCTCCGGCCAGCACGCTTAAGCCAACACCTCCCAGGTGATTGCGGATAAAAGGTACGATCACGATCAAGCCAAAAAAGCCGTAAACGACCGAAGGAATCCCGGCCAGTAATTCAACAAAGCGGGCCAGTACATCGGCTAATTTAGGCGGAGCGATCTCAGCCATCAAAATAGCAGTCATGATCCCTAAAGGGACGGACCAAACCAGCGAACAAAAAGTAACTGCCAGAGACCCGATCACCATTGCTCCGATACCGAATGAACCATTGGTCGGTACCCATTTCAGATTAAACAGGAAATCAATGATGCCTACTTTGGCGATAAGGGGGATCCCTTTATAAAAAATGAAAACGGTGATGATTATGATCGCCAGGACAGATGCACCGGCGGAAATACGCAGCAGTATTTCCACCAGTCCTTCACTTAGTTTGTTTTTTTTCATGCAGACCACCGACTTTTTAATAATATTATCTGAATCAATTCTACTTATTTTAGTGTTTTACTGATGGCCCCTTCTTCAACCACGATCGCCTGGCCTTCGTCACTTAATGCATAATCTATAAAGGCTTTGGCTAAACCCCGGGGTTCTTCAGCTGTAATATAAATAAAGGGCCTGGCGATCTTATACTGTCCGGATATGATATTATCTGCTGTTGCTTCGATTCCTTCTATTTTAACAGCTTTCACTTTATCATCCGTTACTGCCAGCGAAATATACCCGATCGCATTCTTGTCACTTTCAATAATGGTTTTCACTGCTCCGGTAGAATTTTGTACGATCGCTTTATCAGATATGGTATCTTCACCCATTACTAATTCTTCAAAGGCGCCTCTGGTCCCGGAACCCGCTTCCCGGTTTACCAAGGTGATGTCTGCATCACTTCCGCCTACTTCACTCCAGTTGGTTATGTTGCCCAGATAGATATTTTTTAACTGCTCCAGGGTGAGACCCTCGACCTTATTGGCAGGGTTCACAGCTATCGCTATACCATCCAATGCCAGAGTATATTCCTTTAAATTCTCAGCTTTTTCTTCCTCTTTTAATTCTCTTGAAACAGAACCGATATCAGCTGTTTTTGATACAACTGCAGTGACTCCCTGGGACGAACCGCCTCCCTGGACATTTACCTCAGTTCCAGGATATTTGGTCATAAATTCTTCCGCCAATACTTCGCTGAACGGCTGAACAGAAGTAGACCCAGCTATTGTAATGCTGCCTGACAGCTCACCAGATTGACCTTGATTCGCAGTATCCTTCTTCTCTGACCCTCCGCAGCCAATAACAGCCAGACTCATAAATAACAAGGAACCCAATATAAAATAATGAAAATATTTTTTACGGTTGAACATTTTATCCCTCCTTCGTTTGTTAGTATTAATTTAACATGGCATTGTAAAAATTAAACGTAGGTTATGTTAAGAAATGTGCATGCTTGTGTAAAAAATATGTAAAAAAACCGGTTACTCTAAAAGTAACCGGCCGTTATTTCAAGATTGCCTGGGAATTGAAAAATAGAACCTCGATCCTTCCCCCGGCTTGCTTTCAACTCCCGCTCTTCCCCCCAGCCTTTCAGCCAAATGCTTGACGATCGAAAGCCCCAGGCCTGTTCCTCCTGTTTTTCGGGAACGAGCCTGATCGACCCGATAAAATCTTTCAAAAACCCTGCCTTGTTCTTTTTCCGGGATCCCCTCTCCCTTATCGATCACAGAAACGATGATCTCCTCGGGTTTTTCTTCCAGAACAATTCGGATGTCTTCCTTTGGATCACTGAATTTAACTGCATTATCCAACAGGTTTATCATGATTTGCACGATCGAATTATGCTCGGTCAAAATCACTACCGGTTGGGATGGTCTAACAAAATGAATGCGGTGATCGGCGGCTTCCGGTTTTTTTAAGATCAATTTTACTGTATCTTCAATAACCGCCCCTATATCCACTTCTTGCCGGGAAACCTGTTCCACTGCATTCTCAATCCGGGAAAGCTCAAAGAGGTCATTGATCAAGGCCGTTAATCGTTGGGTCTCATTATAAATGATTTGCGAAAATTCCCGGAACTCTTCCTTGTCATCAACCTTGCCTGAAAGCATCGTCTCCGCAAAACCGCTGATACTGGCCAACGGAGTTTTCAATTCATGGGTGACATTGGCAACGAAGTCTTTTCTCACCTGTTCAAGATGCGTGATGCCGGTGATGTCATTTAAAACCACCAGGATGCTGTCATTTTGCTTTCCTTTGGCGGTAGAAATCATGAGGGCATTTACATCTATAATTTTTTCCCCCAGACAATACAGTTTAATTTTGGTTTTGATCAAATCGGCCTTATTCCGCAGTCGGTCGATGATTTCTATCAGTTCATAATTATTGATGACATCTGCGTGTTTTCGCCCCAGCGGATCCTTATCAGCAAACAGAAGTTCCTTCGCTACCGGATTGACATATTTGATCCTGCCTGACAAATCAACCATGAGAATGCCATTCACTGTGTTTTCCAGCAAGGCTTCCAACTGGCTTTTCACTTCCGTTGTCAGGTGTAAATAGTCTTCAATATATTCAGCCATATTATTGACAGCAGCAGATAATCCCTCAAACTCATGGTCCTTGAACTGCGCTGTTATCCTGCGGCTGAAATTTCCCCGGGCAATATCCTCAACGGATTCAGTAATTTCTGCTAACGGCAGGGCAAGCCGCCTTGCAATGGCTGAACTGATGATAAAGGCCGCAATGCCAGTCAAAACGATGGTCAGTAATAATAGCAACATGATTTTCAGCAAAACGTTTTGGATTTCTTTCAGAGGCTTGGCCAAACGCAGCACCCCGGAGAAGGTATCCGTCTTAAAGGGAATCGCTGCATAGAGCAAATACTGCCCGGCCGTATCACTGAACCTTATATCTGTCCCTGACTCCCCTTTCAAGGCTTTGAAAATCTCGGGGCGGCTTTTATGCGGTTCCATGATGTGGCTGTCAAAACCGGAATCTGCCATGACATTTCCATCAGCAGCATCTATGACTGTGACCCGAAGGCCGGTGTCCCGGGCTATTTTATTACTGATTTGCTGCAAATAATTGTCATCATCTTCAATATACGTGCTGGAAATGATATCTGCGGCCAGGTATGCCTGATGGGTAAGATTTTCTTTGATTTCGCTCACATAATAGTCTTTGAAAATAAAATAACTGATCAATAAATTAAGGCATAAAAATAGTACGATAGTAACGATAAAGTTGGTCGTCAAACGCCGGTGAAAAGATTTATTCATGGCCATTCTCCTCAAATTTATATCCGAAACCACGTACTGTAATTATATATTTTGGGTTTTTGCTGTCAATTTCAATTTTATCCCGTAATTTGCTGATATAAACATCCAAAGCTCTGGTATTGGCACTGTCGGGATAGTCCCATAAGACGTCCAGCAAATATTCCCTTTTCAGTACCCGGCCTTTATTATTCAGCAGCATTTGCAGCAACTCATATTCTTTCATGGTCAATTCCATTTTCCTGCCTTTAAACCAGATTTCGCAGTTCAACGGTTTTATTAAAAACTCTCCAACGCTTACCATCTGGTTTTCCTGCTGTTGTTCACTGTTATTTTGCCGTCGCAGTACAGCCCTTACTCTGGCACTCAATTCTTTCACACTGAAAGGTTTGGTCACATAATCATCTGCTCCTAATTCAAGGCCGACAATTTTATCTACTTCATCGTCCCGGGCGGTAAGCATTATAATGGGCGTATTGATATTCTCCCTGCGTAAATCCCGGCAGATTTCCAGCCCATCTTTGCCAGGCAGCATCAGATCCAGAATGATCAGATCCGGTTTTTCCTGCATGATCAGGTTCCAGGCTTCTCTTCCATCATTGGCCTGTAATGTATCAAAACCATCTTTAATCAGATTATAAGTGATCAGCCTTACTAATGATTCCTCATCGTCAACTACCAATACTTTACCTTGCAAGGACTTCACCCCCATAAAATTATGACGGTAACTTTTATTCAAAACAGCTGTTGCCTATGAACTCTCTTAAAATAGAATTATACGGAATATCTCTGTCTTCCAGTATGACAGGTGTAAAATAGCTTAAAAACTTTTGCAGCCGCATTGCTTCTGCATATTCCTTGTTTTCCGTCCCCACCTGATTTAGCAATGGTTCTATAAAAGGTTTCAAAACGAATAATTCATATACTAATGAAGAATTAAACATCGCATCGGCACTTTCCTGAAAAGGAAAAATATTTTTTTCTTCGCCTCTTCTGACTGAAGGCCATCTTTTAATGGTCTGCAAGGCATTATGTCCTCTGGTTCTGTTATCTCTGATAATTCTTCTGACCAAGCGGCTGTCAGTGGTGGAAATATTATTGGAGAAATCTATATTTAGCTGGGTCAAGGCACTGATATAGATCTTAAATTTTTGTTTAGAGTAGATACTGCTGGTAAGTTCATCATTAAGGCAATGAATCCCTTCCAGAATCAGCGGTTGTCCCGGGCCTAATTTTATTTTCTTCCCCTCTGCTTCACAGGTACCTTTAATAAAATTATATATGGGCATTTCCACTTCTTCGCCATTGATCAACTTCTGTAAATGTTCATTGAACAAATCCAATTTCAAAGCCTCAAGGGATTCGAAATCATATTCATTGTCCTCGTCCAGGGGAGTATCGCATCGATCCACAAAATAATTATCTAAAGAAATTGCCATCGGCTGTTTGCCGTTGACTTTCAACTGAATAAATAAACGCTGGGCAAAGGTCGTTTTGCCGGAAGAGGAAGGACCGGCGATCAAAATGATCCGCACATCTTTATTATTGCATATCTGGTCAGCAATATCCGCGATCTTTTTTTCATGCAGGGCTTCATTAATTCTTATGAAATCTTTAAATCCTCCCTGGGCAATGGTCTTATTAACTGCCGGAACATGTGGCGCATTCAGCATTTCCGCCCAGGCTTTTTCCTCGCTATAGATGTTGGCTAATTTTTTTTGTTCGACAAATGGCATTAATACTCCAGGGTTTTTCTTGACCGGTGTCTGCAGAATCATGCCGGGCGGGTAATAAATAAGCCGGAATTGATTTACCTGTGCTGTATTAGTTAGTACCAAGCCATAGAAATATTCATAATAATCCCCCAGTTTGCATACATGGATAATATTTTTATTTCTTTGCTTTAATAATTCGACCAGATCCTGCTGATTTAAGGATGAAAATATCTCCAGGGCTTCTTTCATGTGTACAACAAACCGTTCTATGGTTAAACTTTGTTTTTCCAAATCACGCATATGTTCTTCCAACTGTTTTACTTCGGCTGGTGTTACTTCCCTATTGGAGAATTCGCAAAACAAGCCATCTGATAACGAATGCCTTGCTATCAGTGTCATTCCCGGGAACAAGTCGTGACAAGCCTTTAGAAGCATAAGCAAAGCGCTGCGCCTGTAAATCCTCACTCCATCCTCAGTTGCGATATCGACCATTTCAACTGTATCGCCATTCTGCAATAAATAATTAAGATCCTGCATCTCATTTTGTATCAATGCCCCCACAATCGGCAGCTTATGGTCTGTATAATAAACGTCAACCAGGTCTTTGACCTCGGTCCCCTCCGCAACTTCATATTTCCCCTTATCTACTAAGTCAATCCATATCATCTTCGGGCTTTCACTCACACTAGTCATTAAAATCCTCCCCGTTACGGTTTTACTAATCATTATTATAACATTTACCAATAAAATCTGCTTTCGAAGCAGCAAAAAGGTTAATCACTGCGCTAACCGGATAGTCCAGGTCAATCAGCGTAAAAATTTACGTCTTTTTCCCTGAGCTTCCTGCCGCAGTTCTTAACCTTCTTCTGCGCCGGTTCATTGAAACCTGTTTATTTCACAATTCCTGTTTTGATAATGTGCCTGTTATCTTTGCAGGGCCCCCCACTGGTTTTTCAGCCGGGCCAGGATCTCATCCACGATGGGAATAACCTCATTTTCGGTCAAAGTTTTCTCACTGGACTTGAATACCAGCCTGAAGGCCATACTCTTGTAACCCTCCGGAACCTGTCCGCCGGTGTAAACGTCAAATACTTCCACTTCCTGCAAAAGCCCCGACTGATCAGTTTCGATCAGCTGCCTGGCTTCAGCATACGTAACTGTAACAGGGAGTACCACAGCAATATCCCTTTTAATAGCTGGATAACGAGTGATCTCTTTTGACATTTTAATGGGCTGGCTCAGTTCGAATAAAACGGCTGCATTGAATTCAAAGGCTGTCACCCTGGATTTGATATTATAGTTTTCACATACTTCTGGATGAACCTCACCGATGATTCCGATCTCCCGGTCTCCTTTACTTACCTTTGCTGTCCTGCCAGGATGAAAGGCCGGGTGTTCGGCAGCAGTGAAAGTGATTTCCTCGATACCCAGACGTGACAGCATATCTTCTGCCAGGCCCTTGAGGTAGAAGTAATCCATGGGAATTACATTCTTCAGCCAGTTGGATTCTGCATTACCGGCCACGACTGCACCTACTTTCAAAACTTCCAGGGGCAATGGTTTATCAGAGGGATAAAACACGGTACCCAATTCAAAGAACCCCAGATTGTCGTTTTTGCGGGCCAGGTTTTCTCTTATATTCTTCAGCAATCCCGGCAGCAATACAGTCCTCATAACCGATTGTTCTTCTGATAAGGGATTGGCTATTTTAATGCTGTTCCTCAATTTATCCTGTTCGTTCAAACAGATCATTCCATATGAAGCGGGGTTTATAAATGTATAATTGACCACTTCCATCAAGTTCTTCGATAAAATATCCTGGATGCGGTCGCGGAAATGCTGTTCGCTATTGAGTCCACCCGGTTGTGTCACCCCATAGGACAAAGTAGCCGGTATCTTGTCATACCCATATAAACGGGCAACTTCTTCGATCAAATCCACTTCCATGGTTATATCCGGACGGTAGGTGGGGACTTCTGTCAGGAACCCTTCCTCGGTTTCAGTTACTTTGAAGCGCAATTTCTCCAGGCAGGATTTAATCTCCGCTTCCTTGATATCCGTTCCCAGCAGATAATTGACACGCGCCGGCCGCAGCAGGATGCTTACCGGTTCTTGCGGCTGCGGATAAGCATCGAAGATGCCTTTTATTACCTCTCCGCCGGCCAGTTCGTGTATCATCTGGGCAGCCCGATTTATCGCGTAGATAACTCCATTGGGATCCACATTCTTTTCGAAACGGATGGATGAATCACTTCTAAGGCCCAGTTTCCTTGAAGTTTTACGAATGTTGGTCCCTAAGAAATTGGCTGATTCCAGCAAGACTATGGTCGTCTGATCATTTATTTCGGTATTTTCGCCCCCCATGATCCCTGCCAGGGCAATGGGTTTCTCTCCATTGGTGATCACCAGCATTTCCTCATCCAATTGCCGGTTGATACTGTCCAGGGTGGTAAAGGGCTCCTGGGCAAAAGCGCGGCGGACCAGAACCTGCCTGCTTCCGCCCAGCAGATCGTAATCAAATGCATGCAAAGGCTGGTTGCTTTCCAGCATCACATAATTGGTGACATCAACCACGTTGTTAATTGGTCTAATCCCGGCTTTTCGCAAAGCATCCTGCATCCACTGAGGCGATTCTTTGATTTTCACATTCTTTAAAACCCGGGCTGCATATCTTTTACATAACTGAGGATCATCTATATTGACTTTTATGTAGTCTTCAATGACCTCATCATTCTCTTTGATAAAAGTTTCCGGTATGGTTAAATCAGCTCCTGAAAGAGCGGATATTTCACGGGCTAAATTGATCCAGCCAAGGCAGTCAGCCCGGTTAGGAGTCAGATCAAGCTCCAACAGTTTATCACCGTCATCTGCGGTTTCGATCCCTTCGATGGCAATGCCTGCCATGGTCAATTCATGCGCCAACTGTTCTGCCGGCAGATCGATTTGTGTATATTTTTTTAATTGGTTTATAGATACGCCCATCACTATCTCCTCCTTTAGAACTGTTCTAAAAATCTTTTGTCATTGTCAAAAAAGAGGCGCAGGTCATTTATACCATATTTGAGCATGGCGATTCTTTCGATACCCATTCCGAAGGCAAAACCGGTGACTTTTTCCGGATCATATCCGCCGTATTTCAGCACATTGGGGTGAACCATGCCGGCGCCAAGTATCTCCAGCCATCCGGTGTGGGAACATACCCTGCATCCTTGTCCTCCGCACATCACACAGGAAATATCAATCTCAACACTCGGTTCAGTAAAGGGGAAGAAGCTTGGCCGATAGCGGACATCAAGGTCAGCGCCGAACATCTTCCTGGCAAATTGCATGAGGATCCCTTTCAGGTCGGCAAAAGTGATTCTCTCATCGATCAGAAGTCCTTCTACCTGGTGAAACATGGGTGAATGGGTAGCATCATCGTCATTACGGTAAACCGTTCCGGGGACGATAATCTTGACCGGTATCTGCGGTACCATCTTCTCCATGGTCCTAACCTGCACCGGCGAGGTATGCGTCCGCAACAGCACTTCATCGGTTATGTAGAAAGAATCCTGCATATCACGGGCGGGATGATGCTTGGGTACATTCAGTGCTTCAAAATTATAATAGTCCAGCTCAATCTCCGGGCCTTCTTCCACGGTAAATCCCATCCCGGTGAATATTCCGGTTATTTCCCTTCTGATGCGGGTAAGCGGATGGATACTTCCGCTTTGCATGGGCAGCCCTGGTAAAGTGACATCGATTTTTTCCTGCTGCAGTTTGATATTGCGGTCTCTCCGAATTATTTCATTTGCCCGGCTGTTAAACTGTGCTTCCAATTTATCTTTGATTTCATTGGCAGCCTTTCCAACTTCCGCCCGCTGTTCCGGAGATAAATCTTTCAAGCCCCTCAGCAATGCTGTTATTTCTCCTTTGCGCCCCAGCATTTTCACCTTATATTCATTTAGTTCTTCAATGGTATTTAAGGCGGCTATTATTGCCTGGGCTTCTTTGTCCAGTCCAGCTAATTTTTCCAACATACCATTTATCCTCCTTGTTTCAGAAAATAAAAAAACCTTCATCCCCAGGGACGAAAGTTACTTCCGCGTTACCACCCTTGTTAACCAAAATTTATGCAAATTTGGTTCACTCTATCGCCTGTTAACGGAGGCTGCCGGCAAGATCTACTCATTCTTTCAATCCGCTGCTCCCAGGTGAATTCACATGCTTAAACCTGATCACGCTTTCAGTCACGGCATGATCTCCCTTAAAGGCAACAGCATATTACTGCTCCTGTTCTCAGCATTTTATTGTGTAATAATCATTTTATAAATCAAATAATAAATGATGCATCCTGACTTTTCAAATAATTGCCACATGTTTTCGGCTTGGTTTATCATAAAGGGTCTACCTCCGCAATAACATTAACGCCGAACTGAAAAAAATTATTTCATAAATTGTATTTGGGGAACAATTATGAACGTGATCTCTGCTGTGATGCTTCTGCTAATATTATACCACATGCAACGGCTGCATTTAAAGAATCTGCCTGAGAATTTATCGGTATTTTAAATTTCACATCACAGAGGTTTTTACTTTTTTCACTAATTCCCCGTGATTCGTTGCCAATCACGATCACTCTGCCTCCTGTTAAATCCTGGTCATATAAACTGTTGGGGCTGTTAACATCGCTGCAATAAATTAAATAACCCTGGCTTTGTAAAGCATGTAACGTCTCCAAAGGAAAATTCGTATATACAGGTATATGCAATATTCCCCCCATGGATGCCCTGACGACTTTGGGACTGAAAGGGTCAGCACAGCCAGGCGTCATCAGGATCCCGTCTGCTCCCAGTGCCCAGCCGCTGCGGATAATCGTTCCAACATTGCCCGGATCGCTGACATCATCCAGCAGAATCAATAATTTTTCTTTGGTAATATTCTTAAAATCATAATCAGGTAT
>DBRM01000037.1:27237-27439 GCA_002305965.1 Syntrophomonas sp. UBA1368 | reverse complement strand
CAAAACGTTTCCAAAGAATAAAAGGAGGAAAACTTTTGCAGGAAGTCTTGCTGATTTTGCTTTGTTATCTCATAGGCTCTATCCCTTTTTCTTATATAGTCGGTTATTATACGGGCGGCATGGATATACGGTCCAAAGGAAGCGGGAACGTCGGAGCCACAAATGTTCTCCGCAATTTGGGACTGAGAATTGCATTGGTAGC
>DBRM01000037.1:0-27100 GCA_002305965.1 Syntrophomonas sp. UBA1368 | reverse complement strand
GTGGTCTTTATATCCCGCTACGTATCACTGGGGTCTCTGGTCGTAGCCTGTTCATTGCCTTTCCTGGGGATCCTTTTTGATTCTGATATAACGATTATTTTCATTTACTTTTTTGCAGCTTCAATCGTTTTATATAAACATAAAGAAAATATCGAGCGGCTCCGAAAAGGAACTGAATCAAAAATAAACAGCAGTATGATCCGTTAGAAATAAAAGGGGAAACAATATGGAGAAAGTTTGTATATTAGGAGCAGGCAGTTGGGGAACTGCCCAAGCTTTGCTGCTCAGTAAAAATTACTATCAAGTGTCTTTGTGGAGCAGGCCTGAAGAAGGGCTTGAAAGTTTTATGGCGACCCGGGAGAACAAAAGATTTCTTCCGGGAGTGATCCTTCCTGATAATGTATCAATCACCCTTGACTTAAAAGAAGCCGTTGAAAATGCAGGTATGGTTGTTTTAGCCGTTCCTTCGCAGGGTGTCAGGGAGACCCTAGGCAAGCTGAAACCGCTTTTGCATAAAGAAATGTATCTGGTCAACACCGCAAAAGGGCTGGAGCTTAATACCGGCATGAGAATGAGCCAGGTAGCCGAAGATGTTTTGGGCAGCAGCATAAAGAAACGCTATGCCATATTATCGGGACCCAGCCATGCAGAGGAAGTGGCGGCTGAACTCCCGACAGCGGTAACCGTATCGGCTTTTAAAAAAGAAACCGCCTTTGATATTCAGGATGCTTATATTTCATCTCATTTCAGGGTGTATACCAACCCTGACGTAGCCGGGGTGGAAATGGGCGGCGCTTTAAAGAACATCGTGGCAATTGCTTCCGGAATTGCACGGGGGCTGGGGTATGGAGACAATACAACAGCAGCTATCATTACACGGGGATTGAATGAAATGATAAGATTTGGCGCAAAGCTGGGAGCTGATCCCCGTACCTTATATGGGCTCAGCGGGCTGGGGGATCTGGTCGTGACTTGCGGCAGCAGACATTCGCGTAATCATCAGGCCGGCTTTTTGATAGGCCAGGGAAAAACCCCGCAAACTGCACTGGAAAAGACCGGTATGGTTGTGGAAGGCTTTTATACCACCCAGGTTGTCTATGAACTGGCCAGGACTTTGAATGTGGAAATGCCTATTGTAAGGGCTTGCTATTATATTTTGTATGGGAACCATCCGCCGGCAGATGAGGTGGAACTGCTGATGACCCGGAGGAAAAAACACGAAATTGAAGAGGTCGTAGACAATGTAAACGGCTGGTGATCTTGAAAGAGTGTGGACAACCACACTTTTTTTCTTTTCTGGTTATATTACCGTAAATTGATAAATATATTTATAGTGTTATAACCTGAGGAATATTTTACTTAAAGGGTTTCTGCTTTCGGAGATCGGAGCCTTTTAAAGTCTAACTCAGAGGGAGGGAAAAGGAAAAGTGGAAGGAAACAACATCTTGAGAGATATTGCCGAAAGAACTGGAGGCGATATTTATCTGGGAGTAGTAGGTCCGGTCAGAACGGGTAAATCAACTTTTATCAAACGCTTTATGGAACTTATGATACTGCCAAACATCAAAGACATTTATGACCGTGAACGGTCCAAGGACGAACTTCCCCAAAGCGGTGCCGGCAAGACCATAACTACTACAGAACCCAAATTTGTGCCCAACGAAGCAGTTGAAATTACTACCAGAAGCGGTCTGAATCTGAAAGTAAGACTGGTCGATTGTGTAGGTTACGCTGTGGAAGGCGCTTTGGGTTACGAAGAGGATGAAGAACCTCGAATGGTAAGAACTCCCTGGTTTGACTACGAGGTACCCTTCGAAGAAGCAGCCGAAATAGGAACCAGGAAAGTGATTGCCGACCACTCGACCATCGGCATCGTAATGACCACCGATGGCAGCATCAGCGATATCCCCAGAAGCAGTTATGAATTTCCCGAAGAACGGGTGATCACTGAGCTGAAAGAGCTCAGAAAACCATTTATTATGCTGCTCAATTCCGTACATCCTTATGATAAAGAAACCCTGGCACTATCCGATGAACTATCAGAAAAATACGGGGTCAGCGTCATCCCTATTGATGCAGCAAGAATTACTGAGGAACAAATTTTTGGCGTTTTAGAAGAAGTTTTATATGAATTCCCGGTTCAGGAAGTCAATATTAAACTTCCCAAATGGGTCGATGAATTGGATGAAGAGTTCTGGCTGCGGGATAATCTGGAAACAGCTATCCGGGATATTTTAAGCGAAATTCATAAAGTACGCGATATCGATAAAGCCATTGAAAAACTTTCAGAAGTAGAAAACATAAGCTATGTAAGCCTGGAAGAAATGAACCTTGGCACCGGGGAAGCGCTGATCGACGTAACTGTTCCGGAAGAGTTGTTCTACGACTGCCTGTCTGACGTCAGCGGCTACAATGTTACCGGGAATCACGATATTATGAGACTGATGAAAGATTTCAGCGTGGCAAAAAAAGAATTTGACAAGATCGCATCAGCACTGGAAGAAGTAAAGGAAACCGGTTATGGAGTCGTGACTCCCCAGTTGGATGAAATGTTGCTGGAAGAACCGGAAATGATCCGGCAGGGAAACCGTTTTGGAGTGAAATTAAAAGCCAAAGCGCCATCCCTGCATATCATCAGAGCTGATATCACTACTGAGATCACGCCTATCATCGGTACAGAGAGACAGTGTGAAGAACTGGTCCGCTATATGCTGGATGAATTTGAAGAAAATCCTTCGAAAATCTGGGAATCCAATTTGTTCGGCAAATCACTGCATGATCTGGTCAGGGAAGGGATCCAGAACAAACTGCACCGCATGCCGGAAAATGCCCAGCATAAACTGCAGGATACCCTGCAAAGGATCGTTAATGAAGGCAGCGGCGGGCTGATCGTAATCATCATATAATAATAAATATAAAATAAAGTATTTCAGGACCGGCTTGATAGCCGGTTCTTTAACTTTGTGCTGCTTTCGATTATAATAAGAAAATCATTGAAAAAACAAATCATCATGGTATAGATTTCTTATTATAGACTTTACTCTACAAATGGATTAAGATTGAAAAATGCTAGAAGCAACTCAGGAGGTAAGCATGATCAAAATAGCAGTTCTAGGATGTGGCACTGTTGGTTCCGGTGTAGTAAAGCTTTTGCAGCAAAATAGCGAGATCATCGCGATGCGTGCCGGCGAACCCATTCAGCTGAAATGGGTCATGGACATCGATAAAGATAAATGCAGGGCTTTAGGAATCGATGAATCACTGATAACCGATCAATTTGCAGATATAGTAAATGATAAAGAAGTAGATATTGTGGTGGAATTGATCGGTGGAATCGAACCGGCTTTTCGTTTCATTACCGATGCTATGAGCCAGGGCAAACATATTGTTACTGCCAACAAAGACCTCATCGCAGTAAAGGGCAAGGAAATATTTGCAGCTGCGGAAGCCAATCATGTGGATTTCTATTTTGAAGCCAGCGTCGCCGGCGGTATTCCTATTATTGCTCCCCTGAAGCAGTCACTGGCAGGAAACCGCATCCAGCAAATCATTGGCATATTAAATGGGACCACCAATTATATTTTGACCAAGATGAGCCGGGAAGGACGGGACTTCAACGATGTATTGGCGGAAGCCCAGCAATTGGGATATGCTGAATCGGATCCAACGGCAGATGTTGAGGGCCTGGATGCAGCCCGGAAAATAGCTATCCTATCTTCCATTGCTTTTAACAGCAGGGTCACCCTGGACGATGTTTATGTTGAAGGGATTTCCAAGATCACCCCGGAAGATATCAAATACGCTGATGAATTAGGATTTATTATAAAGTTATTAGCCATTGGTCAGGAGCGGGACGGGAAAGTACAGACCCGTGTTCATCCGGCATTTCTGCCCAAGAATCATCCCCTGGCAGCGGTAAACGACGTGTACAATGCCGTATTTATAAAGGGCGATGCGGTGGGTGAAATCATGCATTTCGGCCGCGGCGCGGGGCAAATGCCTACTGCCAGTTCAGTGATGGGGGACATTATTGAAGTGGTACGCAATGTCCGCCAGCATACCAATACCCGCATCGGCTGTACATGCTATGAAGAGAAGCCGGCCTATAATATTGACTGCCTGGAGGCACAATTTTATATTCGTATGACGGTTACGGACCGGCCTGGTGTTTTAGCCGGTATTGCAGGCGTTTTCGGCGATCACAATGTCAGCCTGGCTACGGTTCTTCAAAAGACCAGTCAGCAAAATATGGCGGAACTGATCCTGATCACACATGAGGTCAAAGAAAAGGATCTGCGGGATTCCCTGATCGTTCTGCAGGAAATGCCTATTGTTGATAAAATAAACAATGTGATCCGGTTGGAAGGGGTATAAGAACAATACAGGAGGAACCATGATCACTGTAAGAGTTCCGGCGACCAGCGCCAATCTGGGACCAGGATTTGATACACTGGGTTTGGCACTTGACTTGTTTTTAACGGTGGAAGCTGTAAGTGCTCCAACAACCAGCTGCCAGTTTTACGGAGAAGGAAAGCACCAGCTTGATTCAGCTGACAATACAAACCTTATTCTATCTGGCCTTAACCAGGTATTTCAGGAAGCAGGAGAAACCGTACCCACACTGAAACTTACCGTCAACAATCAAATTCCCATTGGCAAAGGCCTGGGCAGCAGTGCGGCGGCAATTATTGCCGGTTTATTTCTGGGCAACCACTTGCTGAACCAGCATTTTGAGCCTGAACGAATGATTAAAATGGCTGCTGACCAGGAAGGCCATGCTGATAATGCGGTTCCGGCAATCGTTGGCGGGCTGACTACGGTTATGAAATATGAAGAAAAGATTTATTACCAGCAGATCAAAATGCCGGAGAATATAACCATCATCGTTGCCGTCCCGGATTTTGAGCTGCCCACCTATAAATCGCGCCAGGTATTACCGGAAACTCTGACTTTAGCCCAGTCCGTTGCTAATGTTCAAAAGGCATGTATGTTGTTAGCCGGGATATTTAACAGAGATTTCCGTTATATGAATAAGGCTATGGACGACCAGATCTATCAACCTTATCGTAAACAATTCATACCGGGCTTCGATGAGGTGTTAAATAGCGCCGGAAAAGCAGGCGCGTTGGGTGTTGCACTTAGCGGAGCCGGGCCGTCAATCATCGCTTTTGCAGAAGAACACCCGGAAATGATCGGTCGGAGCATGGCGGAAACCTTGGCGGAACATAACGTTTCCAGCCAGATCCTTTATTTAAAAACCAACCATACTGGAGTACAGATAGATTAGTTTTGGGGAGGAGTTTCATTGTCGCTTATAGTCACCAAATTTGGAGGGAGTTCGGTAGCTACCATTGAAAGGTTCAAAGCCATCGCCCAGCGCATCAAAAAAATGCAGGATGAAGGAAATGAAATCGTGGTGGTTGTTTCAGCCATGGGGGATACTACGGATGATCTGATCGAACTTGCCAAAGCTACCGGAAGTAAACTCAGCGGAAGGGAAATGGACATGCTGCTGGCAACCGGTGAACAGCAGTCAGCAGCATTATTAGCCTTGACCCTGAATAATTTAGGTTGTGATGCAATTTCCCTCACCGGGTGGCAGGCAGGGATCATAAGCGATTCCACTTACCGAAAGGCTAAGATCAGTGATATCGATACCAATCGTATCAAAACCGAATTACAGAGCGGGAAAATCGTTATCATCGCCGGCTTCCAGGGCATTACTCCCGGCGGAGATATAACCACCCTGGGCAGGGGAGGATCCGACACAACAGCCGTTGCTATAGCGGCAGGACTTGGCGCAGACCGTTGTCAAATCTTTACTGATGTAGACGGGGTTTTTACTGCGGATCCCCGTATCGTGCCCGATGCCCGAAAGCTATCCTTCATATCCTATGAAGAAATGCTGGAAATGGCCATCTTAGGTGCACTGGTCATGCAGCCCCGGGCAGTGGAATGCGCCATGCTGAATAATATAGACATTGAAGTATTAAACAGCTTCAATAATAATCCCGGAACAATTATTACGGAGGTAGGCAATATGGAACAAGACAGAGTGGTAAGCGGAATCGCTCATGACTTAAATTGTGCTAAAATAGCTATTTTTGACGTACCGGATCAGCCCGGAATCGCCAAAACCCTTTTTAAAGCGCTGGCAGAAGGCGGTATAAATGTCGATATGGTCATTCAAAGCGCCATGCGCAACAATCATAACGATATTGCCTTTACCATAGACAGGGACGAATTGCCCAAGGCATTGCCTGTGGTGGAAGCATTGGTCAAAAAGATTGGTGCATCAGACTATGCATACGGCGACAAAGTAGCCAAAGTATCCATTATCGGAGCGGGAATGCAGACCAATCCAGGTGTTGCTGCGGATATGTTTGAAGCCCTGGCAGATGAAGATATCAACATCCATATGATCAGTACTTCCGAAATAAGAGTTTCCTGTATCATTGATGAAGAACAGACCAAAAAAGCGGTGCTGGCCCTGCATAATAAGTTTAATCTAAATGAAACCGAGCAGAACTAGCTCACAACTTTGCCCATCTATTCTTGACTAAAACAGTCAGGTGTAATACAATATTCTTTGCGTCGGGGTGTAGCTCAGTTTGGTATGAGCGCTACGTTGGGGACGTAGAGGCCGCTGGTTCAAATCCAGTCACTCCGACCATTAATAGAAAATAAATAGACCACTGCGCTTTCTGAAAAGAAAATACAGTGGTCTTTTTTACGATAAGATCAATGTCTGACGTCTGTTTTAACCATGTCTACGATCAATCTGGCCAAAACGGCGCGGTCATTTTCATCACCGGACCGCCATAATTCCTGGAGCAGTCTTTGCTCTCTGTTTTCGGGATCAACCTTGTCTGTCAGAATATCACCGATCTTTAAGGCGATTTTGTCGATGCTTTTTTCTGACATCCCTACAGTTTCCGCCACTGATACGGTCTTGGCAAGTGTCTTTTTCCATTGTTCCCAATGGCTGAAAGTTTCTGATTGATTTAACTCCATATCGCGATTCCTCCCTAATAGACTTACATTTATTATTCGCAAAAACCAAATAAAGTATAAACCGCGAATTTGCCAAATCGTTCCATGTTTAGATTAAATCCTGAAAACATGACAGGAATATAAATTGAATACTTTTAAAATTTCCGTTAATAAAATATTCAACTTTCGTTCATTATCATGATATATTAGTTCTTAGGGGGGGTAATTATGGAAAAAGATGTTATCATTATGAATAAGATCCTGAGAACTGCTTACGAGCTTAGAAGCAGTGTTTGGATCACAGCTCACATGATCAGGCACCATATCCAGGAAAGTCTTAGTATCAATGAGATAAAATATTATTTGGCGATTCTATGTGACAGAGATATGCTGAAAAGCAGCCAGGAGGCATACGCTCATTTCACACGCAAAGCGATTCCCGGCCAAAAAAAAGCAGAGAAGATCCCTCATAAATCAGATCTTTACAGAATAACGGAACGAGGGATCAAATATGTGCAGGCTGGCTGCCAAAAAGAATCGAAACCTTTAGTGTTCACAAAAGTGTCTGCCAAAGGATGATTCATATTCTGATCCTGGCAACGGCGGGTAAATGGTCAGAAGCAGAAGAATCAACAATATAGTAATCACTGCATCGACAGAAATGATTAATAAAAACATAATCTATCCGGATTTGTGGATCATCAGCAGGATAAGTGTTGACCATAGGTCCGGAATTTTGTTCATAGGTATCCTGCAGTTTACCGGCCACAGATTTGATTTCTTCGGAAGTGTCAGCCGCATTGAAATCACCGCATAAAACAGTGGGATTATTCTTAAGCATTACCAGGGGAAGGATCAGATCATGTAACTGTTTATAGCGTTCTTGGGCGTCCAGACCCAGATGGGTATTGAAGATGGTGAATTCTTTACCGTCAATGATTATTTCAGCTTCCAGACAAGCCCTTCTTTCGCCGTGGGAAGGCAATAGATGGTTTACATATCTTTTGATGGGAAACTTACTTAAGATCGCATTTCCATAAGCACCGGTCCGGTAACGGATCGTGGTTCCAAAAATATGTTCCATATCGAGGCTTCTGGCAAGAAAAGCGGCTTGATCGATGAAATTGCTGCGGGGACGCAGATGATCCACTTCCTGTAAACCGATAATATCTGGATTAATCTGCGCCAAAATCGAAGCGGTGGCTGCTATATCAAGCTCACCGCTAATGTTTGCACCATGTCTTATGTTATAAGTAACGGCAAGAATCTCAGCTATGGCAAAAAACCTCACCTAAAAAATTTCTAATGTAAATTCTTCACAATGATTCCCAGGTTTCTTAATTCCTGCATCAGCATTTGTTCATCTTCCCACAGCTCGTTTGTAATATTGATAACAGGGAGTGCTCCTGCCTGGGCTGCGCTTTTAATAAAGCGGTCAGAGAGCTGCTTCTTCCGGGCGTCGGTATCATTATCGGCTAAAACGATCAATACCGGCTTGAAATTTGGCAGTTCACAAACCAGCAATTCTACAGTTTTATCTTTTAAACGGTTCTGATATTCCTGCCTTTTATCAGCATCCGGCGCCACATAAAATATCTCTGACATGCGCAGTTTCGGAATAGCAATGAAGTTACTTCCGGCTAACAGCCGGTCGAATAGATTAAAAAGCCCCAATTCCCGTGTAGATAAAATATTGTCCCGTTTACGCAAAGGTAAATTATCTAAAGATACCCATGCTTCACTAAGGTCGATGATATCTCCTTTTCGTGTTTTCTTTTCCTTTTTTTGCTGAGGCCAGTTGGAGCGTTTTCCTGTCTGTTCCATGTAACTGTCATAGGCTAATTTACCAATGATCAGAAGTACAACGAGTAAAATTGCTTGCAGCAAAACAATACCTCCTCGGGGGCTTAATGATACTAATCAATTGTTTTATTATAATTTATGGTATATTCTATTCTACAATAAAAACAGCAAAAGCACACTCATGTCTATATTTAGCTGTTATTATATTATAGTACCAAACCGGCCAACCATTTACACTTAAGGAGGAATTACTTTGTATTATCAGAGCAGCAGAGGGCAAAGCACGGCAGTCAAAGCTGCTGAAGCCATTGTTATGGGAATCGCCCCTGATGGCGGGCTGTTTGTCCCTGACTTCATTCCCCGGTTAAAAAATGATTTTATGACCGCAATGAGCCAGATGACGTATCAGCAAAGAGCTGAAGCGATCCTGACCCTATATCTGACTGATTTCACTGCGGATGAAATAGATGCCTGTGTCAACAAGGCCTACAATAAAGAAAAGTTTGATCATTCCAGTATTGCGCCGCTGGTCAAAGTGGAGGAGGGCTTTTTTTCGCTGGAGCTTTGGCATGGCCCCACCAGTGCTTTTAAAGATATGGCTTTGCAGCTGCTGCCTCATTTAATGACCATCAGTGCAGCCAAAAACCAGGAAAAACGGGAAATAGTTATTCTGGTAGCCACGTCAGGGGATACCGGCAAAGCTGCCCTGGCAGGATTTCAAGATGTGCCGGGAACCAGGATCGTGGTTTTCTATCCCCAGGACGGCGTAAGCAAAGTGCAGCAGCGGCAGATGACCACCCAGGAAGGGAATAATGTATATGTTGCAGCTGTGATTGGAAATTTTGATGATGCCCAGAGCGGGGTCAAAAAAATATTTGCCGATCCTGCTTTCAATGAGCGGCTGAATGATCACAATATGAAGCTCAGTTCGGCTAATTCCATCAATTGGGGGAGACTGGTCCCGCAAATCGTATATTATGTATCGGCTTATCTGGATCTGGTTGCCGGCAAACATATCAACGCCGGGGATAAAATCAATATCGTCGTGCCAACCGGCAATTTCGGAAATATACTGGCAGCCTATTATGCCAGCATGATGGGCGTTCCGGTTCACAAACTGATTTGTGCCTCCAATGCCAATAATGTACTGACTGACTTTATCCAAACAGGAACTTATGACCGCAACCGGCAGTTTGCCAAAACCATTTCGCCTTCCATGGATATATTGATTTCCTCCAATCTGGAGCGGCTGCTATATGAAATGACCGGACACGATCATGAGCGCATCTGCCAGTGGATGAAAGACCTGCAGCAGCAGGGAAAATACGATGTCGACGAAGAGACCCGGTTAAAGATCCCGGATAAATTCTGGGCAGGCTATTGCAGTGATGATGAAACCCGGGCCACGATCAAATCAGTCTGGGAGCAGAAGCAGTATTTATTGGATCCCCATACAGCTGTAGCCGTGAATGTGTGGGATAAATACCGGCAGACTACCGGGGATAATACAGTTACAGTCATCGCTTCCACCGCCAGCCCGTTTAAATTTGGGCAGAGCGTTGCGGAAGCGCTGCTTGACATAGCTGATGGTGACGAGTTTGAACTATTACAAAAGTTGGCCGATCTAACCGGCAAGGATATACCGGCAGCCATTGAAGAACTGAAAACAAAAGAAATCAGGCATAAGACGGAATGCTCCGGTGACAATATGCCTGAAACGCTGATGTCTTTGCTGCAGTTGCCGGACTAATGCCGGTGTTTTACGAGCGGATGAAATAATCCATCAAGGTATGTCCCGGTGTAATAAAGGGCCCAAGTTCAGCATGGCGTTCGTCGAATACACCGGCACCGTCTGTAATTATACGTCGGGAATCATAGATCATAAATGGCACCGGGTCGCTGCTGTGGGTTCTGATCGACAGCGGGCTGGGATGGTCCGGTAAAACCATAATTCTTATCTCAGGAAAACGATCCATCGCAGCTATAATGGTGCTGATCACCTGGCTGTCGATTTGTTCAATACTCCAGATTTTACTTTGCAGGTTCCCCTGGTGGCTGGATTCATCAGGGGATTCTATATGCAAAAATACAAAATCCTTCCCCGACTCCAGTTCTTTGATGGCAGCCTCGGCCTTGCCTTTGAAGTTGGTTTTAACGCCGCCGGTGGCACCTGTTACAGGAACCGGTGTTAAACCGGCACTTATTCCCAGACCTTTGACCAGGTCCACTGCACATACCACAGAGCCTGACAGAGAGTATTTTTCTGCAAAGCTGGGCAAAGCAGGTTTTCTCCCTTCTCCCCAAAGCCATATGGAAGTCGCCGGTTTATGCCCGGAAGCCGCTAAAGACTGATTGACCATATGGTCCTTTAATACAACAGCACTTTTTTTCATCAAATGAAGCAAGGCTTCGCCATGTTCACCCTGAGGGAGAAAGGTGCTTATTTTTCTTTCGGAAATATCATGAGGTGGCGTTAGAATAACTTTTTTGTTGTGACCGCCTTTCCATAACAACAGGTGGCGATAGCTGATACCCGGATAAAAAGCGAATTGTTCATCTCCAAGTTCTGCCTGGATCGCAGCTATTAAATGCTGAGCAGCCTCAGTAGAGATTTCATCAGCACTGTAGTCCAGCATGGTTTTGGCCGTATAATCATCTTCTGCTGATAAAGTCACCAGATTGCAGCGTATGGCCAAATCTTCCTCCGTAAGCTCAACCCCTAAACTCACTGCTTCCAGGGGAGAACGCCCCGTATAATAAAGGGCCGGGTCATAACCTAAAACAGATAAATTGGCTACATCACTGCCTGGCGGGAATCCTGGCGGGATGGTTGCTGCTTTGCCGATTAAAGAAGTTTTAGCCAGTTTATCCATAAAAGGAGTGTGAGCATATTCCAGAGGTGTTTGGCCGCTTAATTCTGTGATCGGATAATCGGCCATTCCATCAGTTAAAATTACTAGATACTTCATGATACCTACTTCCTGTTAATTATTTTCCGATACGGGAGGTGTATCTTCTTCCGTTTTTTTCTCTTGTATTTCAAACATTAACAATAATAAAGGAATCACCAGATAGATACAAGTAGTTGAAGTGGCTACAATTCCTGAATCATTAATAATCAGGGCGATAACGGCACCGGTTATCAAACCGGCGAAACCTTTGATCAGAATTGGCCTTTCCTGCAGTAACTGCTTTAATGCTCCCACCGGTCGGAATACCAAGAGCGATAATACCAGGAACATCACTAAAAACACCCTGCTCCAGATGGTATAACGGATCAGTTTGATATTCATACTGGCTTTGCGGAGCAAAATCGTCCAGAGTTCCTCAGGGCCCCCTTGAATTACCTGATTGAATGCCCGTCCCAGATGGGACTGCATTTCCACGGGTTTATGGAGTTCAAAACCGATTAAACCGGCGGATGCGGCAATAATTACACCAAAAGCAGCTGCCACAAGTCCCCAGTGCAATCTAAGATTGGACAACAAAAACAAAGTCACTGCAAAAGCAACCGGAGCGGTGATCATCCCATCCGATTGGGCTCCCAGACCAGGATTGCCGATGATAAAACAAATAAACAGGAATAAGACAATCAGCACCGCCAAAACAGACCGGTAAGGATATTTTTCAAACAATACTGAGGCAGTTATGATCGCCGAGCCCAGCATGATGCCCAGGTATTCATTGCCGATACCGTAATATCTGGCTCCTACCATCGGATCATAACCTAAGACCGAACTTTGAATAAGAGCTGTACCCGTCAAAATGTCTATAATCAGGACGAGCAAGGTTATGGCACTGATAGCGACAAAAGCATTAAACATATGACCTTTGAAGAGTTTGACAGTCAGATACGTTATCAGTATAACCAGGAGGATAGCGCCGAGGATATAGAAAATATCTTGCCCCAGCGGTAGTTTGCCCAGAAATAATAACACCAATGGCACTGTGACCAGCGATAACACCAGGGGTTCTGCTGCCTTGCGCATGGGTGTGAACCAGAAGATAGCCAATACCGCTAAAAGTATAAAGATGATTTGCATAACCACATAAGATTTGACCAGGATGGTTCTCAAACGGGTAGTAGTGCTGGCCGAATCAGCTACATTCATAGCCGCTTGAAGAGTATCGCCCTCAAAAGGAGCAGTCCTTACAGGCACGCCGATCATAGCATTCAATTCATCTTCGATGCCAAAGAAGTCGAGAATGGTAGGGGCAATATCTGTACTGGCTATTATAAAATCACGTCGCGTAGAGCCGGAGCTGAGAGAACCGGGCGATATATTTTTACCATAGGCAACGATTGGCAGGAAACTGTCCTTCAGTTTCAGCTGCTCAGCGGAAGGGGAAACAGGAAATAATAAAACCAGATCACGTTCAGGATCGATTTCGCTTATTACTTGTCCAACCATTTGGTCAATCTGTTGCAAGCAAGCAGACTTTTCTTCAGCATATAAGGAAGGAAACGCCGGAATAGCTTTTTCCAAACGGGCTAAATCCGATAGTTCAAGGATGATCAGGTCCGCAGATTCCTTGGCAGCCGGCAGCTTTTCCAGTAAATACGAATAATTGGTGCCCTGGTTGATGGAACGGTCAGGCAGATGAGTGAGCGTATCCGGTCCCACATCACCGAATGCAATCTGGCCGGCAGCATCCATTCCAATTGCTGCACCGGTTCTCAGTTGAATACCATCATAGTCGCTGTTACCCAAAACTGCTGCATTAAGATTGTTAAGACGCAGGTTTTCCCCCAAAGCGCCGGGGATCGTGGTCACATTTTCTTCGCTTAAACCCATTGCGATTTCGGGAAGATTTACAAAAAGTACCGCACTGCTCGCCGGCTCATACCCGGTAAGGGAAGTATATAATTGAGCGGCTGTTTTTCCATGGTCAGAAATAGATTCGCCATGGTTAAAGGCCAGAATGCCGTTTTTATAAGCCCGGGCTATATTGCCGGCGCCAATGGTCAGGCTGCTGTCCATATTATTCTGGCCCCTTAGAGTACGGCTGGTAGCCAGACCTAAACCGCCGTTTTTGATCATTCTGTATATGTTGGGAGTAACTTCGGGAGAAATATCATGAATGGAAAGTTTATCAACCAAAATTAGATAAGCTTTTTCTGCTTCAACAGTCTGGTTGGTCTCGGCAAAACTGTAGGCAGGAAATAAGAGCAGCAGCAGGAAAACCAGCAATAAAGAATATATCCCTGATTTGGGTCGGGGCTTGCAAGATTTAACCATTTGTTGAACAAAGTACTTGATCATGCTGATTTCTCCAGATAAAAATTGATAAAACCAAAGTTTACCTTGGTTAGTCTTTAACTTACAGTCAATCTTATAATAATTTAAAGTAAAAGTCAGTAAAAGATTTAGATATGAGTGATAATATAATAATAAATATTTATGAAGCAAGAATTTTGGCCAAGGAAGAAATTATGAACTATTTTAATGAAAGGAAGATGCTTATGAAATATGAAATTTATGATTTAGCGGTCTTAGGCTGCGGACCGGCAGGATTATCTGCTGCGGTAAACGCTTCTATCCGTAATAAAACAGTAATCGTCATTGGTTCGGATTATTGCAGTCCGCCATTGCACAAAGCGCAAAAAATAGATAATTATTTAGGTTTTCCCGGGATAAGCGGCGCAGACCTGCTGGGGAAATTTATGGATCATTTCCGTACCACGGGGATCGAACTGATCAGCAGCAAAGCCCAGGTGATCAATGAAATGGAAGGGGCTTACAGCATTCTGGTCCAGGAGGAAGTCATTCAGGCGCGCAGCATCGTTATTTCAATCGGGATCCCTTATCGTCCCACTTTTCCCAACGAAGAGGAATTTTTGGGCAAAGGATTCGGGTATTGTGCCACCTGTGACGGCCCCCTGTATAAAGGAAATGACGTGATCATTGTGGCACACAGCAATGAAGGAGAAACCGAAGCGAATTTCATGGCGGAAATATGCAATAAAGTCTATTATGTGCCGCTATACAAAAACCCGGGCAAGCTGGATGCGAAAATCGAGATCATCAGCAATAAACCAGCTGAACTCATCACCAGTCAATTTGTTGAAGGGATTAGGATGAAGGACGGTACGGAGATAAAAGCAGATGGAGTATTTGTGCTAGGCGGGGAAACCGCTCCTGATCGGCTGATCCCAGGTTTGGAAATAGAAGAAAACCATATTAAGGTGAACCGCCAGCAGGAAACCAATCTGGCCGGGGTGTTTGCTGCCGGTGACTGCACCGGTCAGCCATATCAGGTGGCTAAATCTGTCGGGGAAGGCCTGGTTGCAGGGCTAAATGCCAGTAAGTATGTTTCACGTCTTACCAGAAGATAAGGTAGATCAACTGGTGAATAAACCAGCAGACAGGAGCAGGAAAGGGAGCCTTTGGATTAAATAGCTATTAATCTGTTGACTAATTTTTAAGCTGATGCTATAATAAATTTCGTTGCGGAGCCGTGGTGTAGCGGTTAACATGCCGGCCTGTCACGCCGGAGATCGAGGGTTCAAATCCCTTCGGCTTCGCCATAATTATGTTCTTCATTAACATCAGAACGTCAGCCTCGGTAGCTCAGTCGGTAGAGCAGCGGACTGAAAATCCGCGTGTCGGTGGTTCAAGTCCGCCCCGAGGCACCATATCATCAGCGGAAGTGGCTCAGTGGTAGAGCATCGCCTTGCCAAGGCGAGGGTCGCGAGTTCGAATCTCGTCTTCCGCTCCATTAATTTTCTGCGAACGTAAGTGAGCGTAAGACTGTAGTCCTCGAAGAGGGCTCCATTGTTTTTTCTGGAGCAAAGCGACATACAATCATTGTGCCCGCAGGGTGCTCCATTAATTTTCTGCGAACGTATGTGAGCGCAAGACTGTAGTCCTCGAAGAGGGCTTATTCTTTTTTCTGTCGTTAAAAGGAGCAAACCTTCATGTGCTCGAATCTTTACCTCCTGATTTTTCAGTTTGGTGCTATATGAACGCTTTTTATTTGCTTGCAAAATAAAAAGAAGGTTGATATAATAATTTGTGCGCATTGACGTAATACCCAATAACTTGGGAATTGGGGCGGGTGGCGAAGAGGCTAACGCTGTGGTCTGCAAAATCACCATTCACCGGTTCAAATCCGGTCCCGCCCTCCATAACGATATATATGCCCGGGTGGCGGAATAGGCAGACGCACGGGACTTAAAATCCCGCGATGGCAACATCGTACCGGTTCGACCCCGGTCTCGGGCACCATATATAATGGCACTTGCAGAGGTTCAGGCTTCTGCTTTTTTCTTGCTCTTTTTATTTTGGCCACGATTTTGACCACTTGCTTTTTGATGTAGGCATCCATCTTTTTTAACGTGAGGTTAGTCTGCATATTTCCAGTCGATGATTCTATGGCTGCCATTTTAATGAGAAGAGTGGACGATGGAGCCTCCCTTTCCAACTTTCATTTTCCTGATAGAGTTTGAAAGCAAAACGAGTTCAGGGTAATATAAGGGCAACATCATTTTTTTCCAGGTGGGGGAGAAGAACATGTTAGACCTTTATGCTATGCCATTAATCGATTTGATCATTTTAGCTGTTGCTATATTAACAGTTTTATACATTATCAAAATTTACAATAACAGAAACAGCTATAAATCCAACAAAAATCAAATATTATTATCTGACAACACTTACTTCGACCGTAAGTGTTATAAATTAAGAGAACAGTATATCCGCTTACATGGTGATAGCAGAATGGCAGCTGCCGAAGTTCTTGACAGGCAAATTGAAGTTTTAAAAAAAAAACATCCGAATAAGGATATGGCCTGGTATATTGATAAGGCTATTTATGATCTTAAAAGAGACAGACGCATTATTTAATTATGCTTTTGTTTTAAGACCCTGCGATGGCAACATCGTACCGGTTCGACCCCGGTCTAGGGCACCATATATAAATATAAAAATACCGAAGGCTTAAATCCTTCGGTATTTTTTAACATCGAGTCTTATATTTATCGTAACTAGGCTGACCCGTATTGCTGGGTTAGTCTGCAGATTTCCAGCCGATGATTCTATGGTTGCCATCATGATCTAAGATCGTATAAAAAGTGAGTTTTTGAACAGGAACAAAATTATTCTCACTGGGCTTGCCCACTTCCGCTTGCATCTGGTAAACACTCAGATAGTCATTCCATACATCTAACCAGCTTAATAGTCCTTCTATTTCAATATCCTGCCCCTTGAGCTTTTCACTAAGAGCAGGAAGAGGGAAGTTATTGCGCAGACTTGGCAAAACATATTCAAGGGCTTGCTGGGGCTGGCCGTTGTAAATCTTGAACATAAAATTTTGCACCGGCGCAGCGGGACTTTTATACCTCTCAATCTGTGAAACTCTGTTTGTCAGCCTTTCTTTTTGCCAACGGGGAGTTATGATCAGCTTGGTAGTGCGATCATTTTCTTTGTCGGCAACGGTCATGATCAGAGGATTATCTATCAGTTGGGGATCTATTTTGCCACCAGCATAAATCATTGCTGCATTACGCGATGTTTCTTCCCACTGACAGCCTCTGCCTCTGCTCATTCCCGGATAAATGTGAAGAGAAAAACCATCCAGTGTATATTCCTCCATGTCAATGTCTTCCGGGGAGATATAGGTTCCAAATATTTTGTATGACCAGAAATCCTCTGCCAGCGGAGGCCAGCTGTAAAATGACAATACCTTGTTAGCAGGTCCTTGCCAGCTCAAAGGAAGCCCTAATTCATACATTCTCTGCAATAACTTGATACGCCAGGGCCTTTCTTCTTCGGTTAACCAGGCATGCTGTTGGTCTTCATCCAGATTACTGACCAGGATTTCATGGATCAGGAGCTGTGCATCCCCAATAGGGATATTTGCATTAAGATCCTGATAACAATAAACCACCGGGTGCTGTAAATAAAAATAGATGGATATGACCAGCCACACCAATAGAATTTTTACGGGAATACGGACCCACTTCGATTGAAACATTGCTATTTCTCCTTTATCTGATGCTTACAGTATATATCATTATGTGGTGGATTGGGGAAATAATTCCTATAATGACATCAGAATGTAAGAACTTGAGCTTATTATGAAAACCTGAAAATATATTGATCCCAAATTCTGACCATGAAATTATATGAGAGGCAGACCTGATTATCAATGTATCAGTAGAACATCCTGAATTAGCTTGCCTACTGATAAATAGGTTATTCATAAAGAAGTTGAAGGCCTGGCAGCGGAACACCCGAAAAGAATAACCGCAAAGCAGTTTGTTTGCGGTTATTTATTATTTATAATCAAGAATCATTTATTTAAGCAGAAATAAGACTTTGGTCATAAGTTCTGTTTCCGGTACTTCAGCCGGGGAATTGTAATAGTATTCATATACTACTCCGGTGGGTTCCTCTTTTTGCTCAGCCAGCCAATGATTGATGGCTTCATAACCAGCGGACATGTCCTGGTAGGGTCCTATGTGAGTGAAGGTTGCAGCTCTAACGGCCGGCATCCTGGCGGGGGTAATATTGCCCTGGCCTGGTAATTCTTTGGCTACCGGGAAGCCCATTTCCACATCCAGGTTTTCCATATCCAGATTATAGTATGCGACAAAAGGAACGCCTGCCGGCTGTTCGCCCAATTCATTAAGGTAAGCGGCGATCTGGTGATATGCCTTGCCGATTTCCTGGGGCAGGTCATTTACGGAAGTGACTTTGCGGATGACAAGTAATGGGTCCGGAACCAAATCGATGATTTCGAATTTTATGTTCATTAAAACTGCCTCCTTTCATAACATAATACTATCATGAAAGTTTTGGAGGGAACAACTTTGGGCTAATTGCATAGATAACCGGCCAGGAAGCAAAAATATACTTAAATAAAAGTTCGGAGGCATAAATAATGGAGAAAGATAACAACGAAAAAATCAAGTCAGATCATTTGATGGATGAAGAAGAATTCATGGATATTCAGACCGGCGCGGTTATGAGTCGAAGTGAATTTAACGCCAGAATAAAAGACGGTCAATATCCCGGATATTACGTCGGCGTAAACCATCCTGGCAAATTAACAGATAATGATATAGACGGATAAGCCAGGATTTTCTACTCTTTGGCAATCATTCTGAATTCTTGTTCCCGGGAATCCTTGCTTTGGGAAGACACGGCCAGGTACAGGCTGATCAGAACCAGAACGGCGCCTGCTGCCTCCAGGGGGGATAGGACTTCATTCAGCAGAAGCATGGCCAGTATTACCGTTATAACCGGCTCCAGGCTGCTGATTAGAGACGCTCGGGTGGCACCGATCAGCTTCATACCCTTTAGGTAAAAAGATATTGAAAGTACAGTATTTAATAAGGCCATTGCCAAACAAATCAAAACCTGCGGCCAGGTCAGGGAAGTAATAAAATGCAGGTCGCGGAAAAATACCAGCGGTACTATCAGGGCTCCGGTCAAAGTAAAGGTAGCGGTCAAAGCGAAGGGTGATGCATTAGCCACATTATACTGCCCCAGGAGTGCAAAGCAGGCATAACAAATGCTGCTGATCATGGCCAGCATTAAACCAAAGGGCGTAATGGTTACTGAAGTGCTGAATATTCCCGAGACCAAAATGATGCCCGCCAAGGCTAATAACAAGCCTGCAGCCAGTTTTAGGTTTAAATTTTCTTTGTAAATTAAAATAGCCAGGAATGCAACGATAATCGGATGGGTAAAGAAGATGATGCTGCCGATGCTGGCCGCAATATACTGCAAAGCATAGAAAAATAAAACCGAACCGGCAACCAAAAATAACCCCTGTAAGATGACCTTCAAGGAAGGGGCAATGACCGGCTCCTTCTTCCATAATTTCAGATAAAGGAACAACAGGATAAAGGCAAACAGATAACGATAGAAAATAGCCGCACTGGGAGTTAAACCATATTGAAAAGCCAGTTTGGTCAGGATCGGCAAGGTGGCGTACATAAATGCTGAGATAAAAACAAAAATTGAACCTTTCATCGGATCAGATATTTTGAGCTGCATAACAAAACCTTTCTTCCTGCTATCTGTAAATACAAGTTTTAATAGCCACAGAATCTATTCTACTCTATTTCATCCAATATTAGAAAAATTTAAATCATCAAAAAGGCGATTATCTATTTAAGGCAAAAGTTTAATCGAGTATCATTATAAGAGGAATGAAAGTTGGGGGGTTGAGATTTATGGAGTTATTATCCTTGGAGAATTTCCGTTTTATAGATCGTGACAAAGCTGGAGCCAATGCTTATCTGGACTTCAACGGACGCAAAATCCATGCGGAATTTAATTTTTATCTGCAGGGCAAACAGTGTCTCAGTATAAGATTAGGCCGGCATGACAAAGAAGTTGAAACCGAGTTATTGGAAGCATTTATCCGGGAAAATCACACCTGGATAAGAAAGATGGTGGAACCGGATATTATAAGGATTCGGCAGGAGCGTTTGGATAAAATGATGCAGGCAAGCCAGGAGATATAAATTACTATTGCCAAAGCGGGGCAGGCATGCTATATTTTATTTCCGACGAGACAGGGATATATTTAGCGGTTAATTCACATATAATCAAGGCGGAATGAGTACAATTTAATGATATAGATTGATTCAAGTGCAGTTGAATGTATTATATGTTTGTGAGAAGGGTTTTGTACTACTAGTTGCGGAGGTGATCGTATGAAAAAGAGATGGGGGAAAGGCGAACCAGTAAATTTATCTGACTTGTTAAGAATTACTCCGGTAGCGAATGAAGTAATGTGCATAGCAGAAGAACTGGAACTGAGTACAGCCGATATATTATGGATAGCATCTCAGATTATTGAGAATAATGAGGAAGCCAATTACAGCAAAATAAATTCCAAGATGTTCAAAGAAGGCGAACAGGAAATGGAAGAGGACTGGGAAGATATCGATCTGGAAGCCATCGAAGATGAAATAGATCAGGCTATGTATATGGTAAACGTAAAAATAACCAGTGGAGGCAGATTCCCTGAAGTAGGTTTTAAGGCAGGAATCAATGATAAGGAAGATATCAGTTATTTCTTTGATATGATCATGGAGATGATGGATAAATTAGAGTAAATGATGTTTGAAAACTTTGGGAATATAAAGAGATATGGCTGCACGCCATATCTCTTTTATTATTTGCGGTTTATTTTCTTGCGCTTTATTCCTTCTGTGGTGCTTCTTTTAACAAATCAGAGACAAAGACAAATTCATAGCCTTGGGCTTTCAAATTTTTAATAACGGTTGGCAGGGCTTCGGCAGTCTGCTTGCAGGTATCTGAAGCATGCATCAGGATAATATCTCCGGGATGGGCCCGGGTGCTGACTCTTTCAATAATCGTGTTGACGCCGGGATTCATCCAGTCGAGGCTGTCGGTGCTCCACTGTATAGCCTGGTAATTGACTTCTTTGGTAGCTTCGATGACCTGATCATTGTAATCTCCATTGGGGGTGCGGATCAAATTCGCATCGACCCCGGTTACTTCTTTAATATTTTTATGCGCTTTCATGATTTCATCTTTTATTTCTGTTTTACTTAGATTGCTGAGATTTATATGACGATAGCCGTGGCTGCCGATCTCATGGCCATCAGCTTTGATCTGTTGGGCTATTTCAGGATATTGTTTGACCCAGGGCCCGGACAGGAAAAATGTACATTTCACGTTATTTTCCTTGAGGATTTCGATGACGGGCATGGGAGTTTTGTTTCCCCAACTGATATCAAAAGTCAAGGCAACGATTTTTTTGTCCGTTTTTATTTCATAAATAGGCTTTTGCTTCCCGTAAGCCTGAACGTATACAACACTGCTTACCAGAATTACGATTGCGGCCATACTGATGAGTATCAGTCTTGCTTTGTCAGGAAATTGGTAAAACCCAAAGAATTTAGGCATAGTTACCCCACCTTATTAGAAATATTTTTACCATTCTATTAAGGAAATTTTTGCTTTATGCCTGATTTCAAAGTGCCTTTTATAGGTTTAAAAGCATTGCCAGTTGGGTAAAAGCTGATGTCAGGGAAATTATTTGATCATGGTGCTATTGATTTTGCCGGGGGATTTATATATACTCTTTTATAGACTGGGCCGTTAACTCAGAGGGAGAGTGCTTCCTTGACGCGGAAGAAGCCACAAGTTCGAATCTTGTACGGCCCACCATATAAAGACAGTAATACCGGGGTTTATCGCCCGGTATTTTTTAATGCACAGCCATAAAAAATGCGATTATCCACAAAATTAGCCACTTTTCTCTTTGCCTGCGAATTGAATAATGAAAATCAGCCAAACATATAATAAATTAACTTCTTATATGGGAGGCCGATTATGATTTATGAATTCAAAATAGCTATGGCCCATGGCGATAATGGGTTCTTAAGTGATTTTGAAGACAGGCTGCGGTGGATTAGAGATAAAGGGTATCATTTTTATTCAAATATTGAAAGTGACAGGGAGTCGGATACTGATCATATTTCCCTGGTTTTAAAAGGCGACAAAGCTGATAATTTATTCCGGCCTGAAGATATCGTGCATATTTTTAAACATCAGATGTCTGAGGTACTGGCAGAACATATCATACGGAACTGGCAGTCGAAACTGTTGTGGAAGGAGATAAACAAGACCTGCCGGGCATTGAATACAACCGATAAAGACATCGTGTTTTCGAAAGCCAATAATTTTCTCAAAAAATGTAATGATAATGAAAGCCTGAATATGCTGATCAATTTCGGCCGAAAAAACCGCATGGCGCACAAATTATTTGAACATATCAATAACAATGACAATCTGGTGATCGAAGGGTTTATTAACTTTTGCATCAAAGAGTATAACCGGGAGATCAGGTTTGCCGTGGAGCTTGCCCGGGAGGAATTGCGCAATGAGAAAGAGTATAATGATTTTGTAAATTTGCTGCGCTATTTTGTAGATACTCAGGTTCCTAAACTGTTTGAAATTAACTTGATGATGTATGATTCCGGACTGTTTTATCTCTGGGACGGGGAAGGGGTAGAAATCGAAGAAAATTATTTGAATTATTATTTCGATGATATGTTTATGGATGAAATCAGCCTGGATGATGTGCTGATCAGTATCCTGATAACCATTGCGCCCCGCCGTATCGTTCTGCATAATGCCAGGGAAATACCCGCCAGTGAGTCGGTGGAGATGATAAAAAAAGTATTTAAAGAAAAGATCAGCACCTGTGATGGCTGTGAACGGTGTATGAAAGTCATGGCGGAAAAAGGACTGCACAAATAGCTGGCAGTCTTCAAACCGGGTCAAGGCCCGGATTTTTTATTTTTATCTATATTATTAGATGATTTGCCTTTATTATAGTTTTTAAGTATATTTTAAAAGGTGATAAAATGAACTATCAATTGCTGGCATTGCCTATTATTAGTGCTTTCATTGGTTATATAACCAATGTGGTTGCTATCAGGCTGCTTTTTTGGCCTAAACGTCCGGTCAATCTCGGTTTGTTTTCCGTACAGGGTGTTTTACCCAAAAGACAGGCACAGATTGCAAGCAGTGTAGGACAACTGGTTGAACAGGAACTTCTGTCACTGGATGAATTATTTGATAGAATAAATACACCAGAGATCAGAGAAGCGCTTACTGATAAAATTGGCGGGATATTAAAGGACAGGCTAGGTGATTTGCTGCCTCGGATCGTACCGGCCAAGGTCAGCAAACTGATTGGTGATTTGCTGGAAAAGATACTTCGCCAGGAAGCGGCTAATATAATCAGACAAAGTATGGAAGCCGGGAGTGAGTACTTAAATCAGGAAATCAACATCCAACAGATAGTTGAAGATAAAATAAATGCTTTTGATTTGGATGAGCTGGAAAAAATGATCCGCAGTGTTACTTCCAGTGAATTGACCTTTATTGAGGTCTTAGGAGGAGTATTAGGATTTATCATTGGATTGCTTCAAGTAGCGATTATTCTGATATTTCCTATGAAATAAAACATAAGGAGGATATTAACAATGGTATTAATTAATTTACCGGACGGCAGTCAAAAGGAATATCAGCCGGGAACCAGTGTAAAAGAAATTGCCGAAGATGTGAACAAGAAGCTGGCCCGCAAAGCTGTTACTGCGGTTTTTAATGATAAATTAGCGGATTGGAATGAACAGATCACAGAAAATGGCTCTTTAAGAATATTGGATTTCGATGATGAGGCCGGCAAAAATGTATACCGGCATTCTTCTGCCCATGTCATGGCCCAGGCAGTCAAAAAACTTTGGCCTGATACAAAACTGGCCATTGGGCCTGCCATAGACAAAGGGTTTTACTATGATTTTGACAGTGAGCATATTTTTACTCCGGAAGATTTTGCCCTGATCGAAAAGGAAATGGAAAACATCATCAAGGCGGATTATCCCATTGTGAAAAAAGTTTTCGACCGGGAAGAGGCCATCCGGTTCTTTTCAGACCGGGACGAAACATATAAAGTTGAGCTGATCAGAGACCTGCCCGAAGACGCGGTAATCACTGTTTATGAACAGGGAGAATTCGCGGATTTATGTGCTGGCCCGCATGTTCCTTCCACCGGGAAGTTGAAGAATATTAAACTGATGAGCCTGGCAGGCGCATATTGGCGGGGCAATGAAAACAATCCTATGCTGCAGCGGATCTATGCCACTTCTTTTCCGGAAAAGGCCATGCTGGACGATTATCTGAAAAAATTGGAAGAAGCCAAAAAACGCGATCATCGGCGTCTGGGCAAAGAACTGGGATTATTTGTAGTCCTGGACGAAGGGCCGGGGTTCCCTTTCTTTATGCCAAAGGGAATGATTTTAAGAAACGAGCTGGAAAACTTTTGGCGGGAAGAACACCGTAAAGCCGGATACCAGGAAATCAAGACCCCCATCATTCTCGAACGGGAGTTATGGGAAAGATCAGGACACTGGGATCATTATAAAGAGAATATGTATTTTACGGTAATCGATGAGAAGGACTTTTCGGTTAAACCAATGAACTGCCCGGGCAGTATGCTGGTTTACAAGCAAAACCTGCACAGTTATAAGGAATTCCCTTTAAGAATGGGGGAATTGGGACTGGTTCACCGGCACGAGATGTCCGGTGTTTTGCACGGACTCATGAGGGTACGGGCCTTTACCCAGGATGATGCGCATATTTTTATGCTGCCGGAACAGATCATTGATGAAATCAAAGGGGTTATCAATCTGGTCGATCGTTTCTACAGCTTATTTGGATTCCCTTATCATGTTGAATTATCAACCCGGCCGGAGAATTCAATGGGTTCCGATGAAGATTGGGAAAAGGCTACCGAGGCGCTGCGCCAGGCTTTGGAAGAAAAAGGCATCGATTACAAAGTCAATGAAGGCGATGGTGCTTTCTATGGACCGAAAATAGATTTTCACCTGCATGATGCCCTGGACAGGACCTGGCAATGCGGCACCATCCAGTTGGATTTTCAGATGCCGGAAAAATTTGATTTGACCTATATTGGTGAAGACGGGGAAAAACATCGTCCGGTCATGATCCACCGGGTCATTTATGGCAGTATCGAGAGATTTATCGGCATCTTAACCGAACATACCGCCGGCGCATTTCCTGCCTGGCTGGCGCCGGTGCAGGTCAGGGTATTGCCCATTACTGACCGTCAACATGATTATGCCCGGCAAGTGACAGAAGAATTACAGAAAGCCGGTTTCAGAGCAGAAGCTGACTATCGCAGTGAGAAGATCGGCTATAAAATAAGGGAAGGACAAATGCAAAAAGTCCCCTACCAATTGATCATCGGTGACAAAGAGAGCGAAGAGCAAGGGGTGGCGGTCAGACACAGGAAAGAAGGAGATAAAGGCTTTATGAGCCTGAGTGATTTTATCTTGCTGCTGGATGAGGAAGTGAAAACCAGATCCTTATAGCCAAAATTTTCAAAGCAGTATTATAAAATCATTGCTTAGGGAAAGGATTTATGCTATACTACCCTAGTGATTAAGCAGAAGCTTGACTTCTCACCTTACTACTGCGGTTCGTAAGGTATTCAGTAACTAAACTTAAAGGGCAGCCTATCTGTCGATAGTTATTGATTTTGAAGCGAGTTGATGCAACTCGCTTTTATTTTATTTAGGAGGTGGACTTCTTATCAGCAAGGATTGGAGAGTTAATGAAGAAATACGGGTCAAGGAAGTTAGATTGATTGATGATGCCGGGGAACAGCTAGGGATCGTTCCGATTCGGGAAGCGCTGCAGCTTTCTCTCGAAAAGGGATTGGATCTGGTTGAAGTAGCCCCATCGGCTAAACCACCCGTATGCCGTTTAATGGATTTTGGTAAGTTTAAGTTTGAGCAGAATAAGCGTGAAAAAGAAGCACGTAAAAAACAATCGACCATTTCCACCAAGGAAGTAAAACTGCGTCCCAATATTGAGGAACATGATTTCCAGGTGAAAGCGAAAAATGCCAGGAAGTTCTTGATGGCTGGCGATAAAGTTAAACTTACCATTATGTTCAGGGGAAGACAAATCACCCATCCTGAATTAGGGGAGAAGTTATCCATTAAAATGGCCGAACAACTATCTGATATTTCCACGGTAGAAAGAGCGCCCAAAATTGAAGGGAAGAATATGGTTACCATGTTGTTGCCTAAAGCAGACCATGACAAAACTGAAAAAAATGCCGATAAAAACATCGAAGTAAATAATAGTAAGGAGGAAGCTAATCATGCCTAAGATGAAATCTCATCGTGGTGCGGCCAAAAGATTTAAAAAGACCGGTACCGGTAAAATAAAGAGAGCCAAAGCATATGCCAGTCACCTTTTAGGAGGCAAAAGCCCCAAAAGAAAACGTAAATTACGTCAGGCCGGACTGGTGAGCGAACAGGAAAACAAGAATATTTCCAAATTGATCCCTTATTAAAAGGGCACATCACATAAAGTATAGGAGGTAGTTACAGATGCCCAGAGTAAAACGTGGGATGACTTCACATAGAAGACATAAAAAAATATTAAAAATGGCCAAAGGTTACCGGGGGAGTAAATCCAAGCTGTTCCGGGTAGCCAATGAGCAGGTCATGAAATCCGGAAATTATGCTTATATCCATCGGCGCCTGAAAAAGAGAGACTTCCGCAAACTATGGATCGCCAGGATCAATGCGGCGGCTCGTGATAATGGAACCACTTACAGCAAAATGGTTCATGGCTTGAAAATTGCCGGCGTGGATATTAATCGCAAAATGCTGGCTGAGCTGGCTGTAAGCGATCCGCAGGGATTTTCACGGTTGGCTGAATTATCCATAAACAGCCTTGCCAAATAATAAAATAGAGTATTAAGTATGGCC